>JBEANZ010000092.1:0-10443 GCA_041165185.1 Verrucomicrobiota bacterium
ACCTACGAATCGACGAACGCGATTTTCTCCCACGAGAACGGACCGCGCTTCGTGGACGCGACCGCCTCACTCGCCGACGCCGCGCGTTAGGGGAAACGCCATGTCCCGCTTCCTCGGCATCGATCTCGGCACGTCGTATTTCAAGGCGGCGCTCTTTGATGAACGCGGAAATCTCGCCGGCCTCGGCCGCGCGGCGGTGCGCTATGCGACGCCGGCGCCGGGGCGGTGCGAGCTCGCCGTGCCGCAGTTCTGGAGCGTGTTGCGCGAGGCCGTGCACGGCGCGCTAACGCAGGCGGGGACCGAAGCGCGAGAGATCGCCGGGCTCTCCTATTCATCGCAGGCGAACACGTTTTTGCTGCTCGACGCCGCGGACCAGCCGCTCACGCCGCTGATTTCGTGGCTCGATACCCGGGGCGAGGGACTCGAGCCCGCGCTCGTGGCGTTTTCGCACAGCGAGGTTTTTCAGGCGACCGTCGGATTTGGCGGCCTGAGCGGCCAGTTCGCGATGAGCAAGTGGCACTGGTTCCAGCGCCACGAGCCCGCGGTGTGGGCTCGCGCGCGCCGCGTGATGACGATCTCGGACTACCTCACGTTTGCCCTCACCGGTGAACGCGTGGGGGATGCGGGGACCGCCGCATTTCTCGGCGCGCTCGATCTTGCCCGCCGCGCGTGGTGGCCGGCGGCGCTTGGGGCGTTTGGGATTGAGGCGGAGAAATTGTCGCGACCGTTGGCGCCGGGCTCGCCGTGCGGAAAAACCTCTGCACGCGCCGGCGAGTTGTTGGGTCTGCCCGCGGGGCTGCCCTTCGCGGTGGGCGCCCTCGATCACCACGCCGGCGCGATCGGGGCGGGACTTGGCGGTGTCGCCGACGTGAGTATCACGACGGGCACCGTGCTGGCGGCGCTGGCATTGGTCGATGAGGTGACGCGGAGGCGCGATTGTTTCCATGGGCCGCACGTCGACGGGACGCGTTGCTATTGCCTCGCCTTCGACCCGGCCGGCGCCGGAAGCCTGGAGGAATACCAGCGCGCGTTTGCCCCCGATGCGACCATCGGCCAGTTGCTCGCGATGGCCGAGACCCCGGCCGATAATTCCGCGGCCATTCATGGCGCCGCCATCCGAGACCTCCTCGGAAAAATCGCGCGGACCCATCAACGCTTGCTGAAGCAAGTCGGCGCAACCGCCGCGAAACCCAATGTCCTCGCCACGGGCGGCGGCGCGCGGAGTCCGCTGTGGCTCCGGGTAAAAGCCGACACCCTCGGCCGCCCAATCGTCACTTCGCGAAGTCCGGAACCGGGCTGCCTCGGAGCCGCGATGTTTGCGGCCGCGGCGGGTGGGCAGTTTCCCTCGATCACCGAGGCGCAGGCCGCAATGGCACGCTTCAGCGAACCCGTTTTTCCGGCGCCCAAAAGCGAGTAACGGGCTCTGCCGGACCTTTTCCGCGACGCGCCCCGCCCATCCCGCCACTAGACCACGTAAGCTGCGCTAGGCGCACGGCGAAATGAAACAGTGAAGCGGACTGGGCTCTGACGCGGGCAGGGGTGAAGGATTCATCCGGGGCGCGATCCGCGTGCTCGACCCCCTGCGGCGCCACTGGCAATGGATCAATCCCCCCGCCGCTCTTCCCCGTGACGCCGCCCCGTAAAACCACCGCGCTGAAACAACTCCTGCGCGCCCCCTCGCTCGATTTCCTGCTCGAAGCGCACAACGCCCTCTCCGCCCAAATCGTCGAGGAGGCCGGCTTCCCCGCCATCTGGGCGAGCGGTCTCACGCTCTCCGCCTCCCTCGGCGTGCGCGACAACAACGAGATCACCTGGACGCAGATGCTCGACCTCCTCGAGTTCATGAGCGACGCCACCTCGATCCCCATCCTCGTCGACGGCGACACCGGCCACGGGAATTTCAACACCGTGCGCCGGCTCGTCGCGAAGCTCCGGCAGCGCGGCATCGCGGGCGTCTGCCTCGAGGACAAACTCTTTCCCAAGACCAACAGCTTCCTCCGCAGCGAGGCGCAGCCCCTGGCCGACGCGGAGGAGTTCTGCGGGAAAATCAAGGCCGGCCGCGACGCGAGCGGCGACGATGACTTCGTGATCCTCGCCCGCACCGAGGCCCTCATCGCGGGCCACCCGCTCGCCGAGGCGTTGCGTCGCGCCGAGGCCTATCGCCTCGCCGGCGCGGATGCCGTCGTGGTGCACGCCAAGGAGGCGCGGCCCGACGCGGTCTTCGCCTTCCTCAAAGAGTGGGGCAACCGGTTGCCCGTCGTCCTGATCCCCACGAAATACTACGCGACGCCGACGGCGGCCTTTCGCGAACGCGGCGTGAGCGCGCTCATCTGGGCCAACCACCTCCTGCGCGGCGCCCTCGGCACGATGCAGCAACTCGCCGGACAAATCCGGCGGGAGGAAAGCCTCGTCGGGATCGAGGATCGTGTGGCGCCCCTCGCGGAGGTGTTCCGCTTGCAGGGCGATGCGGAACTCGCGGCCGCCGAGAAACGCTACCTCCGGCCGACGGCGTCGGCCGCCTCCGCCATCATCCTCGCGGCCGGCGGCGCGCTCGACGGCCCCGGCGGCGAACTACCGAAAACCCTGCTCAAAATCGGACGCGAGAGCATCCTCGAACGCATCGTCGCCGCGCTTCGCGCCAACCAGATCGAGACCCTCACCGTCGTCGCCGGCTACAAGAAGGAACTCGTGGCCCTGCCCGGCCTGCGCCGCGTGGACAACGATCACTTCGCCACCACCGGCGAACTCGCCTCCCTCGCCGTCGCGCTGCCCCACGCCGAGGGCGACACGCTCGTCACCTTTGGCGACGTGCTCTTTCGCAGCTACATCGCCGGTCTGCTGCTCCGCGACCCGGCGGACGTCGTGATCGCCGTTGATGCGCAGCCGCGCAAAACCGCCGATGCGGCGCGCCGATCGGATTTCGTGCGGGCCACGCGCGCGGGCGCGACGGACGATTTTCTGGACGACGCCGTGTTGCTCGAACACGCCGAGTTCGCCGAGGCCTCCGCGCACTTTCACGGCGAATGGATCGGGCTCGTGAAACTCTCCCCGCGTGCCGTCGGCTGGACCCGCGAATTCCTCGCGGTCGCCTCCGCGCCGCCCGCGGGCGCGATCATCGATCTGCTCAACCACTTCGTGCGCGCGGGCCGCGGCGTAAAAATCCACTACATCCGCGGCCACTGGATCGACGTCGACTCGCTCCCCGATCTCGACCTCGCCCAGCGTTTCTCGCCGTAAGTAACCGCACGGGTTTTTTCTCCGAGGCAGTGCGGTCCGACGCTCGTTCGTTTCCGCATTCGCACGGCGTCATGGAAAATCTTGGCCGGCCGAAAGCGAAGTCGCCCGGAGTTCGCGCACGACTGAGGCGGCGGATCGCAGTGGACCGCAAGGAGCAGGTTGCGTCCTTCCGCGGGACGCCTCTTTCTCGGGCGCAGATGCAACCTTCCAACCGACTGGGAATCCTGACCGTGGGCATGGGCGCCGTCGCGACGACACTCTACGCCGGGGTGGAGGCGATCCGGCAGGGGCTCACGCCGGGCATCGGATCGCTGACGCAAATGGGGCGCCTGCCGCTGGCAGCGTCCCCGGACGTGCCGACCCGCGCGATCGCCGATCTCGTCGACCTCGCCCCGCTCGACGGAATTTCCTTCGGGGGATGGGATCTGCTCGAAAACGACGCCTATCAGGCGGCGACGCGAGCGGGGGTGCTGTCACCCGCCGATCTCAAGCGCCACCGCAAATACCTGCGGACGGTTCCCGCGTTTGCGGGCGTCGCCGATCCGAAATTTACGACGCGCATTGCACCGAAGTTTGCCAAGGCGGCCGCCGGCAAACGCGCGCTGGTGGAGTTGCTGCGCGCGGACATCCGCGCGTTTCGCGCGCAGACGCGCAGCGACCGCGTCGTGGTCCTGTGCTGCATGTCGGTGGAGGTCTATCAGCCACCCCAATCCGTGCATCGGTCCCTCCCCGCGTTTGAGCGCGGACTCGATGCCGACGATCCCGCGATTTCGCCCTCGCAACTCTATGCCTACGCCGCGCTGTGCGAGGGCGCGGCCTTCATCAACGGCACGCCGAACACCATCGTGGAGGCGGCCGCGCTACAGGAACTCGCGCGGCGCGCGCGTCTGCCCCTGGCGGGGTCGGACTTCAAATCCGGCCAGACCTACCTGAAGACCGTCGTGGGCGCCGCGCTGCGCATGCGCCTGCTCGGGCTCACGGGCTGGTTCAGCACCAACATTCTCGGCAATCGCGACGGGCTCGTGCTGGAAGACCCGCACGCGTTCGAGGCGAAACGCGTCAGCAAGACCACCGTGCTCGAGGACCTCTGCGCGGCGAAGGACTACCCGGCGCTCTACGGCAACATCGAGCATCTCGTGAAGATCAATTATTTCGGACCGCGCGGGGACAACAAGGAGGCCTGGGACAGCATCGATCTCTTCGGCTGGCTCGGCTACGGGATGGAGTTGAAGCTGAATTTCCAGTGCCGCGACTCGATCCTGGCGGCGCCGCTGGCGCTTGATCTGGTGCTGCTGACCGATCTCGCGGCGCGCCGCGGCGAAAGCGGTGCGCTCGCGTGGCTGGCGTTTTATTTCAAGACGCCTCTTGCCGGGCGCCGCGCAAGCGTGGGCAACAATCCCGCCGTGCAACTGCAAGCGCTGGAGCGGGCGATTCTGCGGCTCGCCCGCCGGGGCACGGCGCGACGGAAGAAACGCGGGCCATGAGTGTTTCGGCACGTTTCGTCGCCTCGATCGCTTTTGGCGGCCTCGGCGATTCGCCCCTCGATCGCTACGCGGAGTCCTTCTTTTTCCCCATGCACTCATCCATTCACGAGCTGCACCGTCGGCGCCGCCGGCCGTGTGGTCGGCGCCAGGCCGCTCGCTTCCCGTGACATTTTCCAAGGCGAAGGCGAAAGCCTCGCGGCTCACATCGTCGCGGGGATTCATGAAACGCTCTGAAGGACGCCCACCGTCCGCGTGGCGAGTGCTCGAGGCGGTCTCTCCGGCCAACGTTTTGACCGTCGAGCCGTTTGCTGCGCGCAGCGGGAGCACCTCGTCATGAGCGCACCTTTCGCCACGGACAGGCGGCCGGCGGAGAAGCCGTTACTGGTGCTTCCGACCTACAACGAGGTGTCCTCGCTGCCGGTGGTATTGAAGCGACTTTTTCACCTGCCGGTCGCGCTGCACGTGCTGGTCGTCGATGATGGCTCCCCGGATGGCACTGCGGGTTTGGTGCGTGGGCATGTGGAGTTCGGAAGCCGGCTGTTTCTGATCGAGCGGGCGGGGAAGCTGGGGCTCGGCTCGGCGTATCGCCGCGGCTTTGGCTGGGCGGTGGAGCGTGGCTACACCGCCGTGCTGGAGATGGATGCGGATATGTCGCACGACCCCGACGATGTCCCGCGGCTGTTGCAGGCGCTCGACGCGGGGGCGGACCTCGCAATCGGTTCACGTTACCTGGAGGGTATCAGCGTGGTGCACTGGCCGTTGTCGCGCCTGCTCCTGAGCATCGGCGCGGGATTCTATGTGCGCCTGCTGACGGGGCTGCGACTGACGGATCCGACCAGCGGCTTCAAGGCGATCACGCGGGGTGCGATAATGAAAATCGCAACCGATCGCCTGAAGACCGACGGCTATGGTTTTCAAATCGAACTCCACTTCCTCGCCCAACGCGCCGGGCTTACGCTGCGGGAAATCCCCATCGTGTTTACCGAGCGGCGCGATGGCCAGTCAAAGCTCTCGCTCGGCATCACCATCGAAGCAATCCGCCTCGTGCCGTGGCTGGGACTGAGCCGGCTGTTCGGCCGTTGATCCGGATCGGACCTCGGGACCAAGAGCCGAGCGAGGCGAGGCCCTCTTGAGGAAGCGCCCCCCACGGCATCCCGTGCCACCTCCCCTACCCCGTGAACGCACAGCTTGGGTTTGAGGTAGCTTCGCAAACCCAGCCCTGAGGCTCTCGCCGGTGAAATCGCGATTCGTGGCGTGAAGAACACGGCGGTCGACGGCGGTCACCGTCGTCGGGGGTCCTTGAAAATAGGGTCCCATTTGGGGGAGGATGGGATTCGAGGCAATGGCGTCAGCGTGCCCGCGCGCGATGACGGCCTGCCGCACCGCGCAAGAGCGACGGCAGCGCGCCTGACGAACGCAGAGCGAGAGCGACGGCGCCGATAAGACGCGGATGCGACAGCTCCAGCACCATCGCGTCGTTCTGCAGATCGAAGTCGTGCTAGTGCGCTAGCCGACGGCGCGTGCTCGGTGCGCTGATAGCCGAGCTTGAGCAGATCAAGACCCGCGAAAAAAAACCACCTTCACCGAGCAGGACCGGCGGGATCGCCAGATGCAGCTCGTCGGATCCACCCGGCCGGCAGGGATTGACGCACTGTCGCGACACCGCCACCGACGCGCACGTCCTTGCCCTGCGCGGCCTCGCGCGCGCGACTCAGCGCAGCGTGGATGCCATCGGTCACGAAGTGAAACGTGGTGCCGCCCGCCATCACGAACGGGGCGCGCGGATGCCCCCTGCGATTGCTCTGAGGCGCTGGCCGTCTGAGCGGCCTAGCTCTTGGCTGGCGCGGCTTTCTTGGCCGCCTGCAGGCGGTCGTTTTTCATCCGACGCGCTTTTCGTTTCTTAACATTTTGGGTGCAAGCAGGCATGGCCGCCACCCAGACGGGCAATTTCTCGATAGGCGAGGGAATTCTACCGACGGGCCGTCGTGCACCCTGAAGAAGGAGCCGTTGCCTCACGCTCGGCCTACGGCGGGAGCTTTCCCGTTCACGGCGCGGTGTTCTGGGTGTAAAATCGTTTTTGCGAAAGTAGTTTGAGGCGGTGCACGGCCAGGCTCAAATCGGCGAACTTGGCCTTCGCGGCTTCGTCCGCGTGGCCGGATTCCATGCGCTCGGAGGTGCGATGGATGCGTTCGCCCAAGGCGCGGTGTTCGTCCGTGTCGCCCAACTCGCGCAGGAGGCGGCGCACGTGGTCCGCGCGTCGCCGCGCTTGTTTGACCGCCGGCAACGCGGCGGCGAACGTGATGCGGCCGGCCTTCGCGTCCTTGAACAGCCGGCACTCGAAGGTGCGGCATTGCCACGGTCGGTCCGCATAGATCCCGCAAGCGCGATCCTTGCACAGGGCCGAGCAGGGCTGGGGAAAGCGGGCGACGGGCTGCTTGCCGCGCGAAAGGGCTACCGGCAGCCCGAGTGCTTTCAATTTCGCGGCATCATCGCCCGGCTCAAGTTTCACGAGATCGAAGAGCGTGCCGTCGCAGCACAGTCCGCATTCGCGGCAAAGTTGTTCGCCTGAGTTCACGGCGCCGACCCTGCGCCTGACGGCAGACCGGAGGCAAGGCGGCGAGAGGAAATCGCACGCGGAAAACGCGACAGACGATCACTCCACCGGCTTTTCCGGCGACCGATGGACCACGAGTTGCGGCTGGGGCCAAGCGGGCGGCGGCCGATGGGGCGCGATCTTTGGCCCGCCCTCGTGGGCGCATCTCAGTTTCTTGCAGGGTCGGAGGGCGCGGCGTGGGGGAAAAGGAGGTGCCAGCGGCCGTTGCGCCAAAAGGTGTCCAGACACAGCAGGGACTCGTCGCCCGCCTTGCTCCCAAATTGGCCGGGGAGTTTGAGGCGGCATTGGTATTGGCGGCAGGTGGCCTCGATGGCGCCGCTGCCGATGGGTTCGCCGTTGCGCCGGCCGAGGCGATCGTCCATCCGCGACCAGTGTTCGTGGAAGTAATTCACTTACGTTTGCACCGTCGCGCGTGCGGGGCCGGCGGGCAGGGCGGCGAGGGCGGTCCCGAGTTGGCGCACGACTTTCGCGGCGGAGTCGTTTTTCAACTGGCGGACCAGGGGTTGGAGTGGCGCCCGGTTTTCCCAGAGGAGCGCGTGGCCGCGGTGGTCCAGCCGGAAGCAGGTGCCGGTGTCGACCCAGTGCCAGCGTTCGCGCTCGGTGCTGCGGCGGCGGCACTTGGCCGGCTGGCCCCAGGCGTCGCGCTCGCGGATGTTCCACGCGTCGATTTGCAGGATCATTTGGTAGGGCTCCAACAGCAGTTCGCACTGGCCGGGTGGGCGGGGCGCTGCCGCCGGCCGACGATCGAGGGCCGCACGCACGCGCTGCGTGCGGTCGCCTTGACGCCGGGCTTAGTGGTCGGGCGTGGCGCGCGGCACCTGGAGACCGGTGAGCCGTTCCAGCACCAAGCTCGCCTCGGCCACCCTCCACGCTGCCGCCGTCGGCAGACACCCCGTCGCTTCGCCGAGCTCGCCCGGCGTTACTCGAGCACCACGCGCTGCGCTCCGGTCAGGCCCCAGGCGCTCGGCAGCACGCGCTTCCCACCAATGTCGATCTGGATGTTCTCCTGCGCCGACGCGTAGAGAAAAATTGGTCCGTTGCGGGGGACCGTGCGCGACTCGCCCCGCGCCAACGTCGTCCGCGCCAAGAGCTCCCGTCCCACCGGATCAACGTTCGGGGCGGCGTTCAGGTTTTTCTCCCACACCTGCACCACCACGACGTCCAACGCCGTGATCACGGCTACGGCGGTGGCGGCGGGAGTCGTGGCCGACGTCGCGGCCGCCGAGTTGGTCGACGGCTCCGTCGCCGGGGTCTTGCCGCCAAACACCGACTTCGCGACCAGCAGCACGACAATCACCGCCGCGCCGTAGCCGACGTATTTCAAATACTTGAACACCAGCGCGGGATCGGGGCCGGCGGGCAGGCCAGTGCCTCGGCTGCGGGGATAGTTGGGCTTGGCGCGCGGGGGCTCGGCGTCGGCCGCGCCTTCCTCGGGCGGCGTGGCGCGTTCGCTCGGCTCACCGGCGGTCGCCACGGAAATATCCATACGCCCGTAGATCTCGCGGTTCACGTGGCGCGGGCGCACCTCGCCGCCAGCGACGGCGGCGTAGTCGTGCAGCAGACGCTCGTGCGGGATTTTTAGGAACGTCGCGTAGTTGCGCAGGAACCCGCGCGTGTAGATGTCGGTGAGGCCGAGGTCGAAGTGGTTGGCCTCGAGTTTCTGCAGGTAGTCGCCGCGGATCTTGGTCGCCTCGGCGGCCTCGCGGAGGGAGATGCCTTTTTTCTTTCGCGCCTCCTCGAGGCGTTCGCCGATGGTCTGCATGGGTTGGGAGTTAGGACGTTGGTCTTGGAAAGGGAAGGTGGAAGATGCGCCTCACAGCGTCTCAAGATCGACGAGGATTTCACGGGGAGCGGAGCCGTTTTCCGGGCCGACGATGCCTTTCTCCTCCATGATTTCCATGATGCGCGCGGCGCGGTTGTAGCCGATGCGGAGGCGGCGCTGGAGCATCGAGGTGCTGGCGCGCTTCGTGGATTTCAACACCTCCACCGCCTGCGCGTAGAGTTCGCTGTCGTCGCCGAGGTCGGCGTCATCTTCGTCCTCGTCCGCATCCTCGGCGTCGTCCTCGCGGGCGGCGCGTTCAATCTGAAGTTGCACGGCTTCGTCGTAAACGGGCGGGCCGTTTTGCTTGAGCGCTTCGACGACGGCCTGAATCTCCTCGTCGGAGACAAACGCGCCCTGCGCGCGCACGAGTTTCGAGGTGCCGGGCGGGGTGAACAGCATGTCGCCGCGCCCGATGAGCGTGTCGGCGCCCTTGCCGTCGATGATGGTGCGCGAGTCGACCTGCGAGGCGACCTGGAACGCGATGCGCGAGGGGAGGTTGGCCTTGATGACGCCGGTGACGACGTTCACGGACGGGCGCTGCGTGGCGATGATGAGATGGATGCCGGCGGCGCGCGCGAGCTGTGCGAGGCGCGCGATGTTGGTCTCGATTTCGGCGGGTGCGACCATCATGAGGTCGGCGAGTTCGTCGATGATGGCGACGATGTAGGGGAGGCGCTCGGGGATCTCGAGTTCGTCGGCGAGCGGATCGACGCCGGTGAGGGCGCCCTGCGGCTCGGCGGGCGGCGGGGGGGATTTCTTGCGGTTGTTGAAGCCGGTGATGTTGCGGACGTTGACGCGCGCGAACATCTGGTAGCGCTCCTCCATCTTATTGAGGAGAATCTTCAGCGCGGCGGGCACCTTCTTCGCCTCAGTCACCACCGGGATGAGCATGTGCGGGAGCGAGTTGAACATCTTCAGCTCGACGACCTTCGGATCCACCATGATGAGGCGCACGTCCTTCGGCCCCTTCGAGTAAACGATCGAGGCGATGATGGAGTTGATGCAGACGGATTTGCCGGAGCCCGTGGAGCCTGCGATGAGCAAGTGCGGCATCTTCGTGAGATCGGAGACGAGGGGTTTGCCGGAGACGTCGCGGCCGAGCGCGATGGGCAGCTCGGCCTTGGTCTCGGACCAGTCCTCGCTCTCGAGGATTTCGCGGAGGCCCACGGGCGTCGGGTGGGCGTTGGGCACCTCGATGCCGACGGCGTCCTTGCCCGGGATCGGCGCGAGGATGCGCACGGACTGCGCCTTCATCCCGAGCGCGAGATTCTTGTCGAGGCTCGAGA
>JBEANZ010000093.1:0-3627 GCA_041165185.1 Verrucomicrobiota bacterium
AGATGATGACCGCCCTCGAGATGTATCTCTACAGCGACGGCTACGGCCCGACGAACGAGAAACTCGGCGTCTACATCAAGGACCTGTTCGGCATCCGTGACCCCGTCATCCCCTCGCTTTCCTCCCGCCCCCCGATCTGAGATGAATTTCGGAACACTTCATCCAGCGCATGAGCGGGCCCGGGTTTAGTCACGATCTTCGCCAGCGCCAGACCCAGGGTCTGGTGCTCGCGCCGCAACTGCGCCAGTCCCTGAAAATCCTTCAGGTCGCGGCGCTCGACCTGCGCTCGACCATTCAGGAGGAGTTGCAAAACAACCCCACCCTCGAGGAACAGCCCATGGAGGGCGAGTCCCTCGACACGCCCGCCGAGGATTCCACGACTTCCGCCGAGGCTGACGAGGCCAGCGGCAGCGCGCCCGACGAAGGCAGCACGCCCGCCGACCACGCCGACGCGAAAAAGGACGAGCAACTCGATTTCTCGAAGGACAAGGAATTCGAGATCCTCGGCAAACTCGACGAGGACTGGCGCGACCACATGGCCAGCGTCGGCGGCGCCCAACCCTACACCTCCGAGGATGCCGAACGCCGCCAGCACTTCTTCGATTCGCTCGTCAGCGAGACCTCCCTTCAGGAGCACCTCATGCAGCAGGCCGAACTCGCGGACCTCGCGCCCGACGTGCTCGCCGCCCTCCGCCACCTCGTCGGCGGCCTCGACGATCGCGGCTTCCTCACGCAGACCCCCGCCGACGTTGCGTTGCAAACCGCCCTCCCGCTCGACGCCGTCCACGAAGCCGTCAAGGCGCTGAAAACCTTCGAGCCCGCCGGCATCGGCGCCCGCGATCTCGCCGAGTGCCTCCTCCTCCAGCTCGCCGCCAAGGGCCGCGGCACCTCGCTCCCCGGCCGCATGATTCGCGACCACTTCGTGTTGTTGACCCGCCGCCGCATCCCCGAGCTCGCGCGCAGACTCGGCGCCGACGCCGACGACGTGCAGTCCGCCATCGAGGAAATCGGCAAACTCGATCCCGCTCCCGGCCGCCGCTTCGCCGAGGACAACAACCGCGTCGTCGTCCCCGACGTCACCGTCGAGAAGGATGGCGACGAGTGGAAAATCCACCTCAACAGCGACTACATCCCGCGCCTGCGCATCTCCTCCACCTACCGCGAACTCATCGCCAAGGGCACCCTCTCCCGCCAGGAACGCGACTACCTCAAGGAGCGCATGCGCGCCGGGAAATTCCTCATCGACTCCATCGACCAGCGCCAGCGCACCATCGAGCGCATCACCCGCGAAATCCTCCACGCCCAACGCGAGTTCTTCGAGCACGGCGTCGCCCACCTCAAGCCGCTCATCATGACGAAAATCGCCGACGTCGTCGGCGTCCACGAGACCACCGTCAGCCGCGCCATCGCCAACAAATACATCCGCACCCCGCACGGCGTCTTTGACTTCAAGTATTTCTTCACGCCGGGCTACCAGTCCGAGGGCGGCGCCGCCGTCTCCAACACCAGCGTGAAGGAAATGATCGCCGAGCTCGCCACCCTCGAGGACAAGGGCGCCCCGCTCAGCGACCAGGAATTCGTCCGCAAGCTCCAGGAAAAGGGCATCACCATCGCCCGCCGCACCGTCGCGAAATACCGCGAGGAACTCGGCATCCTCCCCAGCAACCTCCGGCGCGACTACAAGTAACCGCCCGCGCGCCACGCGCTCGGCGCCACGACTCGGCGCACGCCGCCCCCGCCGGATCTGCGCCGCTCCCGCCGCCGCCGCCCGCCGGATCGGCGACACTCCTGTCGCCGCCGCCGCTCCGTTCCGCGCGCGCCGCACCGCCGCCAACTCCGCACTTGCGCCGCCGCCGGGCCGTCGCGTCTTCTCGCGCGATGCACGCCTCCTTCCACCTCGCCGCCGACCTCGACACGGCCCTCAAGGCCGCCGCCGTCGCGGCCGGACTCGCCGACGCCGCCGCGTTCGCCCCCGAGGTGCGCACCGCCGATCCGCGCCACGGGGATTTTCAGGCCAACGGCGTGCTCGGCTACGCCAAGGCCCGCAAACTCAACCCCCGCGCCGTCGCCGAACAACTCCTCGCCGCCGTGCCCGCCTCCCTGCACGACAACTACGCGCTCTCGATCGCCGGGCCGGGCTTTATCAATTTCACGCTCAAGCCCGCCGCGCTGCACGCGTGGTTGCGCGCCCACGCCTCCGTCGAGCACCTCCGCGCCGGCGCCGCCGCGGCGCACGCCGGCCAGACCTGGGTCGTCGACTACTCGTCGCCCAACACCGCGAAGCAGATGCACGTCGGCCACCTCCGTTCCGCCGTGATCGGCGAGGCGATTTGCCGGCTGCTCGCGTTCACCGGCGCGCGCGTCGTGCGCGACAACCACCTCGGCGACTGGGGCACGCAGTTCGGCAAACTCATCTACGCCTTCAAACGCTGGGCCGATCCCGCCGCGCTCGCCACCGACGCCATCGAGGAACTCGAGCGCCTCTACAAACTCGGCAACGACGCCACCCCCGACGGCTCGCCCGCGCTCGAGGAGGCGAAACGCGAACTCGTCCTCCTCCAAACCGGCGACCCGGAAAACGTCGCGCTCTGGCGAAAATTTTCCGAGGTCTCACTCGCCGCGTTTCAAGAAATCTACGACCGCCTCGGCATCCGCTTCGATCACAACCTCGGCGAGTCCTTCTACAACGATCAGGTCGGCCGCGTTTACGCCGAGCTCGCCGAGACCAAAATCGCCGAGGACAGCGCGGGCGCGCTCGTGGTATTTCACGACGAGCATTCGCGCTTCAAGCGCGACGCGGAGCGTCCGAATCCGTTCATGGTCCGCAAGGCCGACGGCGCGAGCGGCTACGCCTCCACCGATCTCGCGACGGCGCTCTACCGCACGGAGCACTTTGCCGCCCACGGCATCGTGGTCGTCACCGATTTCCGCCAGGCCGATCACTTCGAGCAGTTGTTTCTCACGGTGAAAAAATGGTTCGCCGCGAAACACTACCGGCTGCCCGAGTTGCATCACGTGACGTTCGGCGCCGTGACCGGCGAAGACGGCAAGGCCCTCCGCACCCGCGACGGCGGCGTGATCAAACTCAAGGATCTCCTCGACGAAGCGGAGGAGCGCGCCTTCGCCATCGTCGCGGAAAAAAATCCCGACCTCCCCGAAACCGAGCGCCGCGCCATCGCGCGCGCCGTCGGACTCGGCGCCGTGCAATACGCCGACCTCTCCCAAAACCGCAGCAGCAACTACGTCTTCTCCTGGGACAAGATGCTCGCCCTCGACGGCAACACCGCGCCCTACCTCCTCTACCCCGTCGCGCGGCTCCACTCGATTTTCCGCAAGGCCGGCGTCGCGCCCGGCGCGGCCGCCGCGGAGACCGCCGCGAGCGCGCTCGAGACGCCCGCCGAACTCGCGCTCGCGCGCAAGCTCGTGAAGTTCCCCGACTCCCTCCGCCTCGCGAGCGAGTCGCTGCGTCCGCACTTCCTCTGCCTCTACCTCTTCGAGCTCGCGGGCGACTACAGCACCTTCAACACCGCCGACAAAGTCCTCGTCGATGATCCCGCCGTGCGCGCGCGGCGCCTGCTCCTGTGCGCGCGCACGCTGCTCGTCCTCGAAACCGGCCTCGACCTCCTC
>JBEANZ010000094.1:0-5683 GCA_041165185.1 Verrucomicrobiota bacterium
TGGTAAATCGTCATGCCATACACGATGCAGGACTAGTGCCAAGTATCTGTGCCGCAACATTTTAATTGTTCAAGGTGCCCCAAAGTCGATGCTCGATATTTCTTCGGCTGCCAAAGCTGCGTTAGCGATGACCCCAAGGGTGGCAGGCGTTACCGGATGCAACATAACCTCAACCGCGCAAACCTCTATGAATCAGACAAGGATCATGCAGGATAACATCAAGGAAGTTGGCGTGGCTGCGGCGTATAAGCTATACAGTTCCGCAGGCGATAAGGCGATCGATACATACACCGCGGCGTCGGTGGCCGGGAAAACGTCACCTGAAATCATACTCGCGATGGAGACAAACATAGTGGAGGTCCTGCCAGATGCTCGAGCCGCCAATCAACTGATGCACGTTGATCGCGACGGCCATGATGTGGTCGATGTCGCTGAACTGAGCGTGCCGGCTGACAAGCGCACGGCGCTGATCAAGGTCGCCAGAGAATCCGGCGCGTTCTATCGCTTTCTCGGGCCGATGGACGGCGAAAAAGGCTGCGACCACTTCGGGTTTCGCAAGCCGTAGGAGTCGAACCGAAGGCGGTCATGTCGGCAGGGAGTTCCCCCAAGAGACCCGGAAACTACGATAGTTGCGGAAACGTCTGGGGCTCCCTGCCTCCCACCGCAGCGGAAAGGGCGATTTACTTCATCGAGGTTTCGAAGCCGATCACTGCCTTTGCAGGCCCCCATCGGCCTCGAAAGCGATCACGGCCAAATGGAATACCGCCGCCTGCGCGTGCGGGAGGGGAAGTAGGGAAGGCTGAACGCTGAAAACTGAAGCCTGAACAAGACTCGGCTCTGCGCCGAAATTCAGACGTCAGCTTTTCAGCCTTCAGCCCTTTCGCGCTGGCCACGCGCACCTTTCGCTCGTGAGGTCCGTCCTTCCCGCGAGGTCGCCTATGCCCCGTCCCCACCGCTCTCCCCTGCTCCTGTCGCTCGCCACGCTGTTCGCCGCCGCGAGCGCCGCCGCCGCCCCTGATCCCGTCGCCGAAAAATTCGCCGCGCAGATCAAGCCGCTCCTCCAAAAATACTGCTACGACTGCCACGGCGACGGCCACCACAGGGGCGAGGTCACCCTCGACGATCTCGCGCCCGCCACCCTCCGCGATCCCGCGCTCTGGTCGCGCGTCCTCAAGAACACCCGCACCAATCTCATGCCGCCCGCCGCCGAGGCGCAGCCCACGCCGGCCGAGCTCGCGCAGTTGCACGAGTGGATCAAACGCGACGCCTTTGGCCTCGACGCGAAAAATCCCGACCCCGGCCGCGCCACCGTCCGCCGCCTCAACCGCACCGAATACCGCAACACCATCCGCGATCTCACCGGCGTCGATTACGACACGCAGAAGGAATTCCCCGCCGACGACACCGGCCACGGCTTCGACAACATCGCCGACGTCCTCACCGTTTCCCCGCTGCTCCTCGAAAAATACCTCGATGCCGCGCAGGCCATCGTCGCGAAATTCGTCCCCACGCAGTCGCGCGTCGTCGCCGAAACCGTCGTCCCCGGCGCCAGTTTCAAAACCATCGCGATCGACACCACCGTCCCCGAGCAACCGAAGCCCGCGACGCCGCCTGTCGATCCCGCGATGATCGCGAGCCCCGCGGCGCAAACTCCGTCCGCCGCGCCCGCAATCAGTCCGGCAACGCCCGCCGCCGCTCCTGCTATTGCCGCCACGCCCGCCGCTCCCGGCGCGCCCGCCGTCGCCGGTCGCGGCGCCAACCGCGCCGCGCGCCCCGCGGCCGGTTTCGGCTTCGGGCGCGGCGCGCCCACGCCGCCGCCCAACGCCCGCCCCGCGCCCGTGAACGACGGCGCCACGCTTGAGATTTCCTACTACACGCCGCTCACCGTCACGGCCGCGCACCGCGTCGCGCACGCCGGCAAATACCAAATCGCGTTCGAGGCCCGCGCCCTTGAGCGCTACGTCGATAATCTCTTCGACCTCAACAAGTGCCGCATGGCCTTCAAGGTCGATGGCAAGATCGTCCACGAGCAGGAGTTTCTCCGCGAGGGCGACAAGAAGTTCGAGTTCGCCGCCGAGGTGGACTGGGCCGCTGGCGAACACGCGTTCACGGTCGAGGTCACGCCCGCGCTCCCCTACGTCACGCAGTGGCGCAACCTCCGCCTCCGCCTCACCGGCGTGACCGTGCGCGGTCCGCTCGACGAAAAATTCTACGTCAAGCCCGCCGGCTACGAGAAAATCTTCCCGCGCGATCCGCCCGTCGCCGCCGCGCCGCGCCGCGCCTACGCGCGCGAGCTGCTCGGAGATTTCGCGACGCGCGCCTATCGCCGCCCGGTCGAAAAGGAAACGCTTGATCGCCTCGTCGACGTCGCGGAAAAAATCTCCGCCGCGCCCGGCGCCACGTTCGAGGCCGGCGTCGCGCAGGCGATGGTCGCGGTGTTGGCGTCGCCGCGGTTCCTGTTTCGCGAGGAAGGCGTGGAGCCGTTGCGCGCCGGCGAGAAATACCCGCGCGTCGACGAGTTCGCGCTCGCCACGCGGCTCTCGTATTTCCTCTGGTCCGCGCCGCCCGACGCCGAGCTCACGCGCCTCGCCGCCGAGGGGAAACTCCGTGCGAGTCTCCCCGCGCAGCTCACGCGCCTGCTCGCCTCGCCGCGCGCCGACGAACTCGTCCGCAACTTCACCGGCCAGTGGCTCGAGGCCCGCGACATCGCCACCGTGCCCATCACCGCGCTCGATGTTTTTCTCCGCGACCACCCGAATCCGGACTACGAGAAGGCGCGCGAGATGTTTCGCCGCACCGGCGGCGGCGGCCGACGCGGCGCTCCGCCCACCGGCACGCCCGAGGAGCAGGAGGAGCAGACGCGCCTGCGCACGGCGTTTTTCGAGTTCACCCGCGCCCCGAAGCCCGACCTCACCGAGAGCCTCCGCCGCGCGATGCGCGAGGAGACGGAGCTGACGTTTGGCCACATCCTCCGCGCGGACCGCCCGCTCACCGAGCTGCTCGCGGCCGACTACACGTTTCTCAACGACGAACTCGCCAAGCAATACGGCATCGAGGGCGTCGAGGGCCGCCGGATGCGCCGCGTCGCCCTCGCGCCCGACAGCCCGCGCGGC
Organism: Verrucomicrobiota bacterium; assembly: GCA_041165185.1. GTDB lineage: Bacteria > Verrucomicrobiota > Verrucomicrobiia > Opitutales > Opitutaceae > JBEANZ01. The sequence continues at coordinate 3,114 of JBEANZ010000094.1, forward strand.
GGCGTGCTCACGCAGGGCACCGTGCTCGCCGTCACGTCGAACCCCACGCGCACCTCGCCGGTGAAGCGCGGCGTCTTCATCCTCGACGCCATCCTCGGCGCGCCGCCCGCCCCGCCTCCGCCCAACATCCCCGCGCTCGAAGACGCCGCCTCCGCCGCCGAGCTGAAAAAGCTCAACCTCCGCGAAACCCTCGCCCTCCACGCGCAAAAACCCCTCTGCGCCTCCTGCCACCTCCGCATGGATCCGGTCGGCCTCGCGCTGGAGAATTTCAACGCGATGGGCATGTGGCGCACCGCCGACTCCGGCCAACCGATCGAGACCGCGGGCCAGCTCATCACCGGCGAAAAATTCGCCGACGTGCGCGAACTGAAGCACGTGCTCGCGACGAAACGCGCCCGCGATTTCCACTACAACCTCGCCGGCAAACTCCTCACCTACGCCCTCGGCCGCGGCCTCGAACCGACCGACACCGACACGCTCGACCAGCTCGTCGCGAAGCTCGAAGCGAGCGGCGGCAAACCCTCCGCCCTCCTCCGCGGCATCGTGGACTCGGCGCCGTTTCAGCAACGCCGCGTGAAGCCGGCAGGGCTCGCGACCAACTAGCCGGAACAAGGCAGTGGGAAAACCACCGATGAACACAGATAGACACAAATGCGGAGCACGACCCGACGCGGCCGTTGAGCAACCAGCGCGCACCATTTGGCTCTGTCCACGCTGACCACGGATCAACGCCAACCCACTCCGACCATCTGTGTTCATTTGTGTCCATCTGTGGTTCAACTGAATTGTTCCGGCTGAGGTCACCACGCTCACGAAAAATCCCTCGGTCTTCCTCCTTCTCGCCCTTCCCGATCTTTCTGTTCAATCCGACTCCGTTACCAAAATCTCCCCGCCCATGCGCACCACCCCCACCTCCGCTGAAATGAATCGCCGCCACTTCCTCCGCGGCCTCGGCGCGTGCGTCGCGTTGCCCGCGTTCGCCTCGTTCGGCGCGGGCCGGCTGCTCGGCGCGAGCGCCGCCGCGCTCGACGCCGCCAAGCTCGCCACCACCGCCACCGGCGCGCCGCTCCGCACGGCCTTCGTGTTTTTCCCGAACGGCGCGATCCCCGCCGCGTGGTGGCCCGAGGGCGGCGTCGCCGATTTCCGTTTCAACGCCACGCTCGCCGCGCTCGAGCCCGTGCGCTCGCACCTCCAGGTCGTCGGCGGCCTCGACCACGCCAACGCCATCGGCGGCGCCGACGGCGGCGGCGACCACGCGCGCGGCAACGGCGTCTTCCTCACCGGCGTGCGCCTCAACAAAAGCGCCACCGATGTCCGCGCCGGCATCTCCATCGACCAGGTCATCGCCAACCAGGTCGGCCACCTCACGCGCCTCCCCTCGCTCGAGCTCACCTGCGACGCCAACCGCAAATCCTCCGGCTGCGACTCCGGCTACTCCTGCGCCTACCAATACAACATCTCCTGGGCCAACTCCTCCACGCCCGTCACGCCGGAGAACAACCCCCGCCTCGTCTTCGAGCGCCTCTTCGGCGCCGGCGCGCACGGCGAACGCGCCGCCAACGCCCAGGCCCGCCTCGCCGCCCGCCGCTCCGTGCTCGACTTCGTGATGGACGACGCCCGCCGCATGAGCGGCCGCCTCGACCTCCACGACCGCGCCAAGCTCGACCAATATCTCACCGGCATCCGCGCCATCGAAAACCGCATCCAGCAGGCCGAAAAATTCGGCCCCAACCTCGACCCCGATCGCGCCACGCCCGCCGGTATCCCGGGCACGCACGCCGACTACGTGGACCTGATGTATGACATGATGCTCCTCGCGTTTCAGACCGACAGCACGCGCGTCGCCACCTTCATCCTCGGCCACGACGGCGACAACCGCTCCTTCAGCCACATCGGCATCGCCGAGGGCCACCACGATCTCACGCACCACCAAAACGACGAGGCGCGCATCGCGAAAGTCGCGCTCATCGACAAATGGTATGTCGAACGCTTCGCCACCTTCCTCGCGAAAATGGAAGCGACGAAAGACGTCGACGGCCACTCGCTGCTCCACAACTCGCGCATCGTTTACGGCAGCGGCAACGCCGACGCCAACCGCCACTCGCACGACAACCTCCCGCTCGTCCTCGCCGGCGGGGGCGGCGGATTGTTGACGCCGGGCCGCTACGTGCAGCACGGCGGCAAACCGATGAGCAACCTCTTCCTCACGCTCGCCGATCAAGCCGGCGTGCGCGACCTCCCCCGCTTCGGCGACTCCACCGCCCGCCTCGGCAACGTCTGAGCGTAGCTCGGCTCCGTTGTAGGGCGGGGTCGCCGACCCCGCCGCGGACCCTCGTAGCGGCGCGCCTCCCCGCCCGCCGAGTTCGGTCGCGCTGACACCCGCTTGAGCGCCCGCGCCCATATTGAGATTTCCGCAACGGCTCGGTCCGAAGTAGGGCAGGGTCTCCGACCGAATGGCGCTTAAGTAATTTTGGCTGGGCGGCGAAAGCGGGTGCCGTGGCGCAGGACACGGTAGGCGCAGCGGGGGCGGTTGAGGTGGGGATAGGACTTGGGGCGGCGTTTGACCGCGC
>JBEANZ010000095.1:0-4358 GCA_041165185.1 Verrucomicrobiota bacterium
TCGCCGCGCCAGGCGGCGACTTGCGCGGAGCGCGGCTGCGCGGGGCCGGGGATGACGCGCCACGCACGCGTCGCGGGATCGAATTCGGCGAGGCCGGTGTCGGGCACGCAGTAGTAGAGCCGGTCGGCGAGCGCGGCGCCGGCGAGCGCCCACATTTTCGGCGGCGCATCGGGCTCCACGCGCCACGCCGTCTCGCCCGGGCCGATGCTCGCGAACTGGCCGCGCTCCACGCGATCGCGCGCGCCGACGACCCAGAGGCGGCCAGCAGCCGCGAGCGCGAGCGGACGCGGCAACGCCACCGGCAAATCGGGCGCGCGGGTGAGCGTGTTGGTTTTCGGATCGTAGGCTTCGACGAGCGTGGTCGGGCGGCGCTGGCCGTCTTCGTGGAGGATGTCGCCGCCGGCGATCCACACGCGGCCGTCGAACGCGGCGGTGCCGCAGTAGATGCGGGGGCGGGCGAATTTTGCGACGGCGCGCCAGGACCAAGCGGACGAGGGCGATGAGGTTGGCGAAGAGGAGGAGGACGAGGAGGGCGGAGCGAGCTCCCAGATTTCGTCGAAGTTGTGGATCGTGCCGGTGCCCTTGTAGTCGTTGGTGGCGCCGCCGGCGACGTAGAGTTTTCCGGCGACGACGGCGGCGGCGAGGTCGTGGTTGTCGGCGGGCATACGCGCGATTTCGCGCCAGAGGGAGTCGGCGGCGTGGAGCGTGGCGGCGGAGAGGAAGAGGGGCGCGACGAGCAGGGAGGCGGCGGCAAGAGTGCCGCCGATCCGGCGGAGGGCTCGGCGGATAGGCGACACTCTTGTCGCCGGGTTTGCGGGGCTGATGGTGTCGGCGGCTAGAAAGCCGCCGCTCCGGCGGAGGGCGCGGCGGCGACGGAGGGGCGGCTTTCCAGCCGCCCGGTTGGGCGAAAGCAGGCTCACGGCACGAGCGAGTCCGCGGCACCGCGACGGATCCAGCGGTAGGCGGCGTGGGAGTTGCGCCAGAAATATTTCTCGGCCGTCGCGCGATCCTTCGACGCGAAGTAGTCGGCGACGATCCGGTGCAGTGTCGCGTAGGGCGCGACGCGATCGCTCACGGGCCAGTTGCTGCCGTAGATCACGCGGTCGGGGCCGAAGAGTTCGCAGAGCGTGTCGAGCGCGGGGCGGTAGTGGGCGGGGTCGTCGATGGGCTGGTTGTTCACGCGGCGGACGACGTTGGAAATTTTGGCGAAGACGTTGGGTTGGCGCGCGAGGTCGGCGAGCGGCGCGCGCATGGCGGCAGGGTCGGCGTCCCATTCGGCGAAGGGAAAATGATCGATGACGACGCGCAGCGCGGGGAAGCGGCGCGCGAGAGCGAGCGTGACGGGCAGCGAGGACGCGCCGCCCACGGTGTCGATGGAGAGATCGCGGTCGACGACGAGTTGGAGATCGGCGAGCGCGGCGGCGTCGGTGAGATTCTTGACGTAACTGCCCCGCATGCGGAGGCCGCGGAAGAGCGGGTTGGTGGCGAAGCGCGCGAGATTTTTCGCGAAGTCGGGCGTGCCGGGCACGAGGTGGCCGACGAGGCCGACGATGGACTCGTCGGACTTCGCGAGGTCGAGGATCCATTGGTTGTCCTCGGCCCATTCGCTGGCTTCGACGACGACGGTGCCGAGGACGTTGAGGCCGGGGGTTTGCGCGCGAAAATCCGCCGGGAGGCGCGGGCGATAGAGCACGGGCTCGGTCGGCGGCGGCCACGGCACGCCGGCGGCGCGCGTGGGATTGTAGAAGTGCGTGTGGGTGTCGATCGCGGGGATCGGCGCGGGGAGTGCGGAAGCGGCGGAGGCGGAGCGACTCGCGGCAAGGGCGGCGGCCGAGGCAGTGGCGGAGCGGAGAAAATCGCGGCGGGTCATGGGCGCGGGGCGGGGACGGGGGCAGAGGTTGCGGGGCGGAGCGAGGTCTTGTGGGACCGGAGTGGAAGGCAACCACGGATGCGGACGGGACGGGCGGGGGGAAAGGCGGAGCGCGCGGAGAGTTCGGAGCGCCCCCCCCCGCCAATCCCGAGTGCGAACGACTACCCCAACAACCGGCGGACCGTAGCAACGACCTCGTCGACATCATGTCCGTGAAACCTCTCGGGGCCGAAACCCGATCCGATCAGGAACAGGCTGTTACCAGTCGGCGACTGTCGCGGTCGAACCTGCACTCCGGGTATCTCCGCTTAAAATCGCGCGGCGATCCGGTCAATATCACGCGCCATACGAGATTGCCTCGACAGCGTTCACGACGGCAATTCGGGCGGCAAGCGGCGCATCGACGCGACGACGCAGAAGAGCAACGCGGCGACCACGGCAAGATCGACGACGCCACGAACCGCCAGCGAAACGCCCACCGCAGGCTTCACCGAGGAACCGGCGAAAACCGGGAGGAGCGCCCGAAAAAGCGCCGCGCAGGCCGAGAGAACCAGGACAACAATCGTGACGTGGAAAAAGCCACGCTCCAGGCGTGGCCGCAGGAATCCGACGCCAAGGATTCCGTTGACCACGGCGGCAATAACGAGAGGCGATGCCGCCGTGAGTCGGGTGGAAAGTTCGCCTGCGGTCGGCGTCAGGAGCGCGATCGAAGTCATCGCGGATTCCACGGCGCGAAGGAGAAACGCGCCGGCAAGCAAACCGACGAGGCGTTCGGCCGAGAGGCGGGGAGAGGGGTCGAGGGTCATCGCGATTGCGCAGCGAACGGGGAAGTTGACGCGGAGTAAAGTGTGGCGGCGAAGACTCGTCGCTGGAGGGACCCGCGGGTGACGTCGGGGTGGGCGATCCACCGGCGTGGGCGGGGCGTTGCGGGGGGAACGAGGCTGGATAACTCCCTGCACCGGCTGAAGCCGGAACTACGAACTCGGAGGCTCGCGTGAGGGTCGCTCGTTTTCTGGTGGCGACCGACCACTCGCTCACGCTCGCGGCTACGAGCGTTCGCGTGCGGACTCACGCGTGCGGCGGCGGGCCACGAGGGCGACGGCTCCGAGGCCGGTCAGCAGGAGCGCCCATGTCGAGGGTTCGGGAACCGGGACGAAATTGGAGAGCGAGACGTTGTTGACGCCGTAGTTGACCTGGAAGGAGCCGAGGCCGTCCGTCGTGCCGAGGCGCGCGCCGTTGGTCGGGGCGTTGGCGAAGACGCCCGAGAGGCCCGAGGAGGTGAGGAAGGTGAAGGTGTTGCCGGCGTTGACGGTGGCGCCGAAGCCGTTGACGAAGGTAAGCGCGAGGCCGCCGGCGAGCGTGGCGGTGCCGGTGACGGCGAGGACATCGTAGTCGCCGCCGGGCCCGAGGCCACCGAGCTCGATGATGAGCTGCGAGGAGCCCTGGAGGGTGAGGTTGCCCGCGATGGTGAGCGTGCCGGGGGAGCTGCCGGGGGCAACGCGGCCGGCGGTGGTGATGTTGCCGGTGAGGGTGCCGGTGCCCGTGAGCATCGAGGCGGCGGGGAGCGCGAGGCCCTGGCTGAACGTGGCGGTGGCGCCGTTGACGAGGCGGAGCGTGCCGTTGTTGGTCTGCGTAAACTGGTCCTGGAAGACGAGGCTGCCGGCGGTGACGAGGACGGTGCCGCCGTCGTTGGCAAACGGGATGTCGAAGGTCGTGGTGCCGCCGGTGGTCTTGTTGTAGGCGCCGCGGTTGGTGAAGGTAAAGACGCCGCCGTAGCCGGACCTGTTTACGCTGTAGCCGGGCGAGTTGAGGTCGTTGAACACGCCGCCAGCGGCGTTGACGAAGGCGCCGCCGTTGCCGCTGCGGAGGTAGCCGCTGCTCCAGTTGACGACGCCCTGGTTGAGGATGGTGCGGCCGTTGAAGTCGCGGAGCTCGTCGTGGCTGTTGGCAAGATTCAGGGTCGTGCCGACGCCGATGGTGGAGGTGAGGCCGGAGTTGTTGGCGGCGTTCCAGTTGCCGCCGGACCAGAGGAAGGACTGCGCGGTGAGCGTGCCGTTGAGCGTGAGGGTGCCGGCGATCTGGTTGACGAGGCCGGGGCCGGCGAAACTCGCGCCGGTCTGAATCGCGTAGTCGTTCGCGAAGTAGAGGTGCGCGCCGGCGGAGACGTTGACGACGCTACCGGCGTTCATCGAGCCGCCGGCTTCGAGGCGGATGTCGCCCTGCTGGAGATTCAGCGTGCCGGTGTTGGTGAACGGGGCCTGAAAATACGTGGTGCCGCCGACGTTGCGCACGTAGGCGCCGTTGTTGGTGAACGAGAAGGTGCCGGCCGAGCCGTTGAAGGAGGGGTTTTGAATCGCGTAGCCGGGCGCGTTGAAATCGTTGAACACGCCGCCGGCGGCGTTGACGAACGCGCCGCCGTTGCCGCTGCGCAGGTAGCCGGCACTCCAGTTGACGACGCCTTGGTTGAGGATCGTGCGGCCGTTGAAGT
>JBEANZ010000096.1:0-18187 GCA_041165185.1 Verrucomicrobiota bacterium
GCGTGCTTAGTCGTCTCAACGCCCGACTGACCCAACCATGAACACCCGTCTCGCCTCGTCTCCCACCCGTCCGGCCGCCGCATTGACTGCGGTGCTCGGCGTGCTCCTCGCCGCCGCCGTATCCGCCCAGACCGCGCCCGCCAATCCGCCGCCCATTCCCACGGGCAAGGATGACGCCGTCCAGCTCACCGCTTTCACCGTCAAAGAGGACAAGGACATCGGCTACGAGTCCATGCAGACGACCTCCGGCATGAGGACCGTCCAAGACCTGAAGAACGTCGCCAACTCGATCTCGATCATGAACGCGCAGTTCATCGAGGACCTCGGGCTCACGACGATGGAGGAGATGGCGACATGGATGATTTCCGGCGAGTCCAACCCCGATCCCAACGCCACTGTGCAGAGTCGCGTCATCCTCCGCGGCGTCGCCAATGCCTACGCCATGCGCAACGGCTGGATCTGGTATTCGCCGATGGACGCGTTTTCCACCGAGAAGGTCGAGGAGCTGCGCGGGCCGAATGCGTTTCTTTACGGCGAGGCCGACATCGGCGGCGCGCAAAACCAGATCACCAAGCGCGGCCTCTTCACCCGCGATCTCACGCGCGCCAAGCTCATGCTCGGCAGCTTCAACCTCCGCCGCCTCGAGCTCGATCTCAACCGCCGCCTCGTCCACGACAAACTCGCCGTCCGCCTCGCCACCGTCGCCAGCAAGGGCGAATCCTGGATCGACAACGTGCGCCGCGACTTCAAGGGCCTCTACGGCGCCGTCACCTACCGCCCGTTCGAGCGCACCACGATCAGCGCGATGGCCGAGCACGGCCGCACGCGCGCGGTGCTCTCGCAGGGGATGTTCGTCGACGCCTTCTCGCGCGTCGGCACCGCCACGCTCGGCAACCTCGGCTACATCCACAACACCGCCACGAATTCCGGCTTCCGCGCCCAGGGCCGCGTGACCAGCACCGGCGCCGCCCTCGCCATCACCGACTACTCCCTCGTCCCCAAGCACACGCAGTCCAACGGCCCCGACAGCACCTACAAAAACAACTCCACCTCCTTCACCCTCGAGGCCGAGCACCACATCGGGAAAAACCTCCACCTCCAGCTCACCGGCAATTTCTACCAGCAGAAAATCGACAACTGGACCGTCAGCTCGCGCAACATCACGCGCGACCGCAGCCCGCTCCTGCCCAACGGCCAGCCCAACCCCTACTTCAACGAACTCTACACCGAGTATTTCCGCACCCGCAGCATCGACGGCAACGTCGTCCGCGATTTCCGTTTCTCCGCCGTCTACGATTTGAAGACGAGTTGGTTCACCCAGCAGTTCATCGCCAACGTCCAGCAGCACCAGGACAACCCCGGCCAGAAAAAACCCAAATACGTCGAATACATCGATCCCTCGAGCCCCAACTGGTCCGGCGCGATCAACCCCGCGCTCACGGCGGCGGCCTTCGCGGCCAACCGCACCACGTTTACGGCCAATCGTTTTTATCGCCGTTACTACCTGCGCGACGGCATCGGGGGCGACCGCACCGACGATCTCTCGCCCATCCCCGGCCTCTCCGTCCTCTACCCCGACCTCGCCGGCCGCGCCGCCACCGGCCAGTTCATCGACCGCCGCTTTTACACGCCGTCGTGGGGCGTCGGCGCCTCCGGCTCCTATTTCAAGGAGCACCTCTTCACGATGGTCGGCTACCGCAACGACCACTTCAACATGCGCACCGAGCGCGGCCTCCTGCGCGCGCAGCAACAGTGGGAGGTTGACTCCGTGGACGCGTTTAACACCCCCGCCAACCGCTTCGTCCAATACAAGGTCGACGGCGCCAACTACGGCGGCGTCGTCCGCGTGAACGACCTGCTCGCCTTTGGCTACAACTACGCGCAGTCGTTCCGCATCTCCGTCGGCCAGGGCGCCGCCACGTTCAACAGCGGCGAACTCTCCAGCATCCCCGTCGGCGAGGGCGCCGATATTTCCGCGAAGCTCACCCTCATCAAGGGCAAGCTCGAGATGAACATCGTGCGCTACAAAAACTTCACGCCCAACGCCCGCTACGCCGTGCCCGGCGTCACCCAGCTCCTCCGCGACGAACTCACCGCGATTTTCCCCGGCACCTTTGATCCCACCGCCACGGGCGACTACCAGACCACGCTCCTGCGCGGCAACGAGGTGCAGGCCATCGCCAACCCCACGCGCAACTGGCGCCTCATCGCCAGCTACGCCGACAGCAAGGTCGTCAACACCGACCGCGTGCCCATCCTCAAATCCCTCCGCGATCAGGCCAAGGCGCTCGGCAAACCCACCCCCGTGCTCAACGATTTTCTCCTCACGATCCCCGAGGGCGTGCCCAACGGCGGCTACACCAAGGCGCGCGGCAACGTCTTCAACCGCTACCAGTTTTCGCAAGGCCCGCTGCGCGGTTTCGCCGTCGGTGCCGGCGCCAACTGGCGGCTCCGCACCTACCGCGGCACCGCCAACCCCCAAGGCCTCACCACCTCGCCCACGATCAACTTCTGGTCGCCCGCCTACACGCTCTACAACGCGTCCCTCACCTACAACCGCAAGATCGCCAACCGCAACACGACCTTCCAGCTCAACATCGATAACCTCACCGACAAGGAATACTACCGCTCCGCCGCCATCGGCAGCGGCAGTTGGGGCGACCCGCGCAGCTTCCGGTTCACGATGTCAACGGACCTCTGAGTCGTGGACGAGGCGTCCCGCCTCGTGCCTTTTCCGATTCCGCCAATCCGCGGCTCCCCGTGGCACGGGCGTCCCGCCTGTGGACGGCGCTCCGCGCCGCCAATACGCGCAGGCCGCCCCCAGACCCGCCCGCGTCCCACCCGCCGCTTGCATTGCCCGCCCCCACCGCTACGGTCCGCGCCGCCATGAAACTCCGCCCCTCCCTCCTCGCCATGTCCCTCCTCACGCTCCTCGGGCTCGTCGCCCGCGCCGAGCCCCTCGCCCTCGGCGCCGCCGCGCCCGCCGTCTCGGCCCTCACCGACGAAGGTAAGACGCTCAACCTCGCCGACGTCTACAAAGCCAACAACTACACCCTCGTGTGGTTTTACCCGAAGGCCCTCACCGGCGGCTGCACCAAGCAAGGCTGCTCCCTCCGCGACGCCGCCGCCGATCTCAAGAAACACGGCGTCGCCGTGGTCGGCGTGAGCGTGGACGGCGTGGAAAAACAAAAGGAGTTCAAGGACGTGAACCACTTCCCCTACCCGCTGCTCGCCGACACCGACAAGAAAGTGATCAAAGCCTTCGGCCAGACCGGCGGCATGATGGCCGCCCGCGAAGCCTACCTCATCGATAAGTCCGGCAAAGTCGTCTACCACGACGAAAAGCAGACGGACAAACAGGCCGAGAAAGTCCTCGAGTTTCTGAAGTCGAAGAAAAGCTAAGCCGCGCGCGCGCCGCGCGTCGGTTGTCGGGCGGGGTCGACGACCCCGCCTTTTTTGCGCCCCCCGCCTGCCACCAATTGAGAAATGCCTTTGGACCGTAGGGCCGCCGCTCGCCGGCGTGCCGTCCCGCTCTGTGCGCAAGAGCGAGAACGGACGTCCGCCGCCCTTCGCACGCGTGTCGCGCGACGGCACGGCGACGAGCGCCGGCCCTACAAAAGACCAATCGCGTTTGCCAAATCACATGACGCGCGCCGCCCGCAGTCAGGAAGGTAGTCGAGTCGACGGTCAACCAACCACAGGAACTTTGGCCGCAAAAAGGGTTTCTCGCGGTTTCCAGCGGGCCGATGGCAGCCCGCGCAAAAGCCCCGAAGGGTCGAAAGTCGACCCATCAGGGCAACACCCCCGTGGAAATGTCCGCCGCAAGAAACCAAACCCTGAAAGCGCGAAACCGGCCGACGACGTCGCCGGTTCGAGCCTCCCGCGCAGGCCAACCTCGAACCACCAATAAGGGCGAGGAACCTCCAACGCCCGTCGACCGCAATCGCGCAACGCCTTGGATCGACCCACACCCGTCAGGTTCACAGCCCGACGCCCCGTGACGCCCGCCGAAAAAAGCCGTTGTCGCAGGCCAGGTCATGACGCCAACGGCCCGCCCAAAAAGCCGATTGCGCCAGCCCCTCGAATGAGCAGCGTTCCCGTCATGACGAAGCTCGCGGAAATCCAATCGGCCATCCTGCACCTCGACCCGGCGGAGCGCGAGGAACTGCGGCACTGGCTCGACGAGACCGCGGAGGAAACCCCCGAAATGCTCGCCGCCATCGACGCCGGCCTGCGCTCGCTCAAGGCCAAGGGCGTGATCCCGCTGGAAGACGTGCGCTCGCAGCTCGAGTCATGGGTTACAAAGTCGGCCTGACCGAGGAGGCCCGGGCCGATCTCGGCGGGGCGGTGCGTTTCATCGCGGTCGAGGGCGAGAATCCCGAGCCTGCGTTGCGCATCGGCCACGAGTTGCTCGACGCGGCGTTGTCCCTCGCGATCTTGCCGCGCCGCGGTTCGCCGGTGCGACGACGACCGGGCATGCGCAAGCTGTCGCATCGCTACTGGCTGATTTTTTATCAGGTCAACGAGGCCGCGCAGTGGGTCGAAATCGTCCGCATCTGGGACGGTCGCAAGGATCCAGCAACGCTGCGGCTACCATGACCGCGTTCACCCAAAAAAACCAACCTCCGCCCATTTCCGCCCGCGGTTGCGGATCCATCTTTCCGCCGCAGCGAGTGGTGAACATCGAACATTAAGACCTAACACTTTTGGCATCCCGTTTTTAGCATCCCTTACTGATCGGCGTCTCCCACCTCGAATCCTAGCTCGAGCGACGCTTGCTCTCTGAATCTAGCATCCCACCGGACCCAATCGTCTTCATCTAGCAAACCGTCGACTCGAAGGCCGCTCGGCTCAACGGAAGCCAAGAGATGTTTTTCTTTTTCTTTCCGTCCGAACCACGCGGGAACTCCTTCCTTATCGAAACCAATAAACTCCGGCATTCTCGCATACACTGCGGCCAGCTTCTTCCACTGCGCATCCTGCATATCGTAGCTGACGGTGTAAGTGCGGCCCACGGGCTTCATCTTTTTTTTGCCGAACGACCCAAGCTCAGCGACCCGGCGCACGGGACGCTTCTGAGCGGGCAGCCGTCGACCCACTGGAAACAGCGAAGAACCGAAAATTTTCCTACCAACAAAATCTTCCTACCTGAATGGGCTCGGAGATGTGAGGTAGGAAAATTTTGTTGGTAGGAAGATTTTTTCGGAAAGGAGCCCGGAGATCGGGGGTGAAACGGAAGGCCGCCGGCGGTGATTGAAACGCGGCGGGCGTCGAGCAGAACCGCGTGGATTGTCCCGGCTGGCCCTTGTAGGGCTGCCGCTTGTCGGCATGCCGTCGCGGGTTTCGGGCGAGGAGGAGGACGTGCGTTGGGCCGCGCGACGGCACACCCATTTCTCCAGCCAGCGAGGGCTGGCTTCGCGTCCTCCGCGCGCTCCGCGTTTCAATTGGGCTGCGGGATTTATGCGGACACCGCCTCGCGCCACACGCGCTCGAATTCTTCCTTCGCAATCTCGCGCGGCAAGAACTGGGGATTCCGCGCGATGTCATCGATGTTCGGAATCGCTTCCATCCCTAAACGCGTGACGCCGTCCACTGCCGTCGTCGCGTCCGCGCGAAACTTCCGGCCACCGACGAACTCCTCCACTTTTCCAATTCCTCAACCGCTGGAATCGCGTTTGGAGAAAAGGCGGATCGGCTCGCCGGCGGGAGCGGGTCTCCAATCGACGGCGAGGTAGCGAAGCGAACTCATCGGCTTTCGGCAGCGCCCTTGTGGATGGGCACCGTTCAGAACCGGCCGTTCACGCCGGCCGTGACAGTAACGAAGTTGAGCCGCGTGAGGCGCATGCGATCCTTGTAGCCGACATACCAGCGCTGCGGTTCGTTTAGAATGTTGGCCACGTTGAGACTGAAGCCGAGGTTCGGGCGGTATTGGTAGCCGGTGCTGACGTTCAGCGTTTTCATCGCGTAGCGGAATTGGCTAAGGGCCGGGCTCAAAAGGCTGATCGAGTTGGGATATTCCCCGGTGAAGTTATAGAGGAAGCTGGTGTTGAACTTGCGGTAGCGCCAGCTGAGGGAGACGTTGGCCGCGGCCGGGATAAAGCCGGCGATCTCGCGGCGGGAGAAGTAGACCGCTGGCGTGGTCGCGGTGGGCTGCCGGCCTAGGACAGGGGTGCCGCCCGGCGTGGGGGCGCTGCCCAGACCGTGCTGGTTTGTCCAGCTGTAGTTAAATGAGGCGGACAGGCCCTTGAGCGCGCCAGGCAGAAACGTGAACTGCTGGCTGTAGGCAAACTCCCAGCCTTGGACGTAGACGTCGCCCGCGTTGAGCGTCGTGCGCTCGGTGTAGCCGACATACTGGCCTTCATAGCCGTTGCCCGCGCCCTCGGAGATGACGCCACGGTCCAAGCCGGAGACGATGTAGTCTGATATTTTCTTATGAAACCAGCCAAACGTCAGGCTGCCGACGGGTTCGAAGTAATACTCGAGCGTGGCGTCCCAGTTGCTCGCCTGCTGGGGTTTGAGGGCAGCATTGTTGATGGTGAGAATTTTGTTCACGTCGTCAGGAGTTTCGCCCGGCAGGAGGCTCCCGAGTCCGGCGCGGCCATAGCCGGTGGACCAGCTTAGCCGCGCCTTCAGGTTGGAGGTGATGTCGTGAAACGCGTGGATGCTCGGGAAGCGCTGGTTGAAGCGGCCATAAAGATTGCGAGGATTCGCGGCGTAGTCGCGGTTGGCCAGAGCTTCGGCGGCGGCGGGAGTGGTGGCGGCGGCTTGCTCGGCCGTCGTGCTGAGGACCCGCGAGCGAACCCAACCCCAGCTTGCCGTGCGCACCTGCTCGAAGCGGATGCCGGTGAGATAGCCGGTGCGCCCAAGCCAGCCTTCGCGGCCGAGCCGGCCCTGCGCCATCACATAAGTGGCGGGAATCCATTCCGTGACGCCGTTCGTGCCGGTGAATTTCTGGCTCGCGTTGAAATAGAGGTCCTCATTCCAAAGCGACGGGTCGGCGGGCCGGCCGTCGGTCGTGAGCATATGCGACTGCCAGAACGGGATTTTCCTCCCCGTCTTAATGGCGTCGTAGCTCACGTAGTTCGGGTCGGACGGGAAGCGGAAGTTGGGATCGTAGGCAGCGGTGGCCTTGGGCACCCAGCGGTGGCGGTCCTTGCCCCACAGGTCCATCTGGAGGGAGCGCCAGTGGAAGCCGGCTTTGAGCGCCGTGGGCGCGGCGAAATCGAGCTTGTAGCGCAGGTCTATGCGGAACTGCTTTTGCAATTGATCCGACTCGTTGCGGGATTGCACGAGGCCGTCGGTGGCCCGTGGGAGGTAGTTGGCGGGGTTCGTGAAATCAGGCCCGCCGTTCTGAATGAAGCGGGGATGCACTTCCGATTGGGACTGGTCGATGACCCAGCCCGCGCCACCGAAGAACACCGCGCGGCCGGGCACCTGCGCGCTCGGGTCGAAGAGACGCATGTTGAGAGTGCCGCCGCGGCCATTGCCGGAATTGAGCGTCGTGCGCGCGATGCTGGCCGCGTATTCGATGTTGAGGTTGGTGTAGGTGTGCTCGCCGGTGAAATCGACGCGGCCCATGCGCACGTAGTAGTTGAGCGGGCCGTCCATCTGCACATCAATGTTGTTCGTATTGGTGCCCGCCGCCGAGGTGCTGGCAATCGGCCGCACCACCGTGATCACATTGTTGAACGCGCCGGGGACGATACCGGTGGTGTTGCTCGGGACGGCCGTGTTGCTATTGCCGGAGGCAGCGGCCGTCACGCGCACGCGCCGGCGGTGCCGCTCGAAATTGTCGTTCTCCGTGACGGCGAGGGAAAACTTCGTCGTGTTGGACCACTTGTAGTCGGTCTTAAACGCGATGCTCTGCTGCTTGCGGTTGTTGGTGTTGTCCCATGTCTGGTAGTTATAAATCGGCGCCGGCCCGTTGAGGAGGCTCGTGCGGTCGAAGATTGTCTCGAACCCGCCAACGGCGTTTTCCGAGTAGAACAGATTAATCGAGGTGCCGAGGTTGCGCTCACCCCCAAGCACGCTGAAGACCTGCTGGTGCGTGACGTTGAGGACGGGATGCGAGCGGTGCTGGCTGCGCAGCGGCGTCTGCTCAAGAAATCCGGGCGCCATGCGCATGCTGAAATTGTAGGTCGTGCGGCTGTTCTCCCGCATGGAAAACGTCGAGCGCGTCTTGAAATTGATCGTGCCGCCGAGGGAGTCCGCACCCTTGTCGGGGGTCTGCCCCTTGATGAGTTCCATGCCCTCGAACATCGCGCCCGTGATGGACTGGAGCTCAAACGCTCGGCTGGTGCCGAGCGTGGTGAGCGAGCCGCCGTCGACCGTGACGTTGCTCATGGCCGGGCTCATGCCGCGGATGTTGAACTGGTAGTTGAGCCCCTCGTCCGTCGGGCTTCCAGCGACACCGGGGAGGCGCATGACCACTTCGCCCGCGCTCATGTTGGGCAGGTAACCGAAAGCATCCATCGCGATCACGTCCTTCACATTGTCGGCGTTTTTCTTCTCGGTGATCATGGCGGCGTTGCCCTCGCGTTCGCCGGTGACCTTGAAGGCCTCGAGTTTGTAGATGCCGGTGGTGAGCTCGAAGTCGCGGGAGATTTTCTGGCCGGAGGCGACGGCGATTTTCGAGCGCACCGGATCGAGGCCGATGTAGGTGATGACCAACTCGTGGACGCCGTCGGGCAGGCCGTTGAGCGTGTAGCGACCGGAGCTGTCGGTGAACGTGGAGAGGTTGAGCGCGGGCACGGCGACGAGGACGCCCTCGAGGGTGTTGCGCGTGGCGGCGTTGCTGACGGCGCCGCCGATCGCGCCGGTCTCGGCCGCGCGGAGCAACGGCGCGAGGGACAAAAGCAACGCAACGAACAGGCCGCGAACGAACGCGCGGGATGACAGGAGGGCGGGGTGGTGCATGGCGGAGGCTGTGGGGTTGGAGCGGACGTCGCCGTGAGGCGGCGAGTCGCGGGGTGGGGAAGTTCGGCGAACGGATCGCGCGAACGGTGGCGGGGCGCGCGAACGAGAACAAATCGCGCCGCGCTTGGGAATACCTATTTGTGCGGCGCCGTGGCGGCGAGTCGTGGCTGAGGCTTCCCGCCTCGGTTGGAAAAATCCTGCCGGGACCCGCGCCGGCCGGGCCTCCGAGGTTGCATCCCGCCGCGTGCCGCACCTACCGTCCGCGCCGTCCCATGCTGAGCCTGTCGACCGAGCTTCTTATTCTGGCGTTGCTCGTGCTCGCCAACGGCGTGCTCGCAATGGCGGAGACCGCCGTCGTCTCCGCGCGCAAGGGCCAGCTCAAATCCCGCGCCGCCGCCGGCCGCGCCGACGCCGCCCGCGCGCTCGCGCTGGCCGAGCACCCCACGCGGTTTCTCACGCTCGTGGAATTCTGGCTCACGCTCAGCAGCATCATCGCCGGCGTGCTCGCGGGCGTGGCGCTCACGCCGCGCGTGGTGGCGCGCCTCGCCCGGTGGCCGGCGTTCGCGGATCCGGCGCTCGCGCAAATCGCGGCGGCGGTGGCGGTCACGGTGGCGTTGACGTCGTTCCTGTTTCTCTTCGGCGAACTCGTCCCGAAACGCCTCGGCCGCTCGCAGCCCGAACGCGTCGCTGCCGCGCTCGCCGGCGCCATGAGCACGCTCGCCTGGCTCGCGGGCCCGGTGCTGCGCCTCTTTGAAATCGCGACCGACGCCCTCGTGCGCCTCACCGGCGTCAAACCCCGCAGCGCCGCCGACAGCGTGGGCGACGACGAGGTGCGCGCCCTCATCGAGCAGGGGCTGCACGCCGGGGTGTTCCAACGCGCCGAGCAGCAGATGGTCGAGGGCGTGCTCGCGCTCGACCAGCGGCCCGTCACCGCGCTGATGACGCCGCGCCCGAAGATCGTCTTCCTCAACCTCGACGACCCCGAGGAGGCCAACTGGCGCAAAATCGTCGCCAGCGGCCACTCCTATTTCCCCGTCTACCAGGGCCACCGCGACCAGATCGTCGGCATGGTCGCCGTGAAGGCGCTCTGGGCGCACGCCGCGATCGGGCTGCCCACGGCGCTCAAGAACCTCCTCGTCGCCCCGCTGCTCGTGCCCGAAAAGATGACGGCGATCCAGTTGCTCGAGCAGTTCAAGAAAACCGGCAAGCACATCGCCGTGATCACGGACGAGTTTGGCGCCGTGCAGGGCCTCGTGACGCTCATCGACGTGCTCGAAGCCATCGTCGGCGATCTGCCCGAGCGCGGCAAAAACGAGCAGCCCGAGGCCAAGCGCCGCGAGGACGGCTCGTGGCTGATCGACGCCACGCTGCCCATCGGCGAACTGAAAACGCTCCTCGCGCTCGCCGCGCCGCTCCCGCACGAGGGCACGGCGGAGTATCAGACGCTGGGCGGCTTCGTCGTCACGCACCTCGGCCGCATCCCGGTGGCGACGGATCATTTCGAGTGGGCGGGCTGGCGTTTCGAGGTCGTCGACATGGACCGCCGGCGCGTGGACAAGGTGCTCGTCGCGAAGGCGGCCGCGGCGGCCGCGAAAACAACCGGCTGAACGGCGGGACGGGAAACGAAACTTGTTTTCCAGCCGCGCCCGGCTACGGTCGCGCCCATGAGCACTGTGCAGGAAATCGAGAGCGCGATCGCAAAACTGAAGCCGGAAGAATTGCGGCAGGTTCAGGAATGGCTGGAGGATTTTGCTGAGGACCGGTTGGAATTTACCCCTGAATTCGAAGCAGGAATCCGGGAGTCCGAACGCGAGATGGCTGCGGGTCTACGACCGCGGGTGCACCAACCGGAAACCCGGGTCATCGCTCAACGGTGAATGCGGAGCAGGTTTTCTACACCCGATTTGATCGGGACTTCTTCGCCCTTCCCGTCGCCGTGAGGCGGAAAATTGCGGCCGGCATCGACGAAGTCGGGGAAGACCTGCGCGGGTTCCCGCACTATCGTCTCACGGGGTTCAACCGATATCGACTGAGGGTCGGGGACTATCGGGTCATCTACACGTTCGACCCGGAGCTGAACGAAATCCAATTGCTCCACGTGGGCCACCGGCGCGAAATCTACCGGTGAGCGGCGGCTGCGGTGCGCGGTTTTCACTCGCACGCGTTTCCCTTTGCCAACCCCCGCGTCGCCCGCGACGGTCCGCCCATGTCTCGGGACGAACCGCCATGCACGACCCCTTCACCGGCCAAACCACGCGCCTCCGCGGGCCGCTCCTCCCCGGCCCCGACGCGCGACACGCTCTTCAAAACGATCACGAGCGACGACTGGCGGCGCTCGCTCGCCTCGGCGCGGCGGCAGCCCAATGCGGTGTCGGCGAAGATTCGGACGGCGATCTCGTCACGCTCCTCGAAGACGAAGTAGCCCTCCTCGTCGGCTCCGGCGAAAATTGGGACGAGCTCGACGCCGCCATCCGCGCCTGGCGCGCGCTCGTGCCGCTGATGCGCCTCGACCAGTTCGGGTTTCCGGAAGGTGACGACGGCGAAAACCCGCTCGAGGAACCCAACGAAAAACTCCGGCGCATCGGCGGCGGCGTCGAGGCCTGGTGCTTCGCCGCGCCGGCCGACGGCGGCTCGGTTTACAAATTTTACCTCCCGCGCGAGGAGAAGCGCATCGGGAGCGAGTTCCTCTTTCGACGCGGCGAGGAGTCCGCCCTCCTCGCCGACGCCGGGCTCGGTGACTACCGCGCGCTCCTCGAAAAACTCCTCCTCGTCCACGCGCTCGGCGGCATGGCCACGGAGGTCATCGCGGTCACCCCCGAAGGCATCCTCGTCGCGAAACAGGCGCTCGGCGACCCGCTCCCGCAGGGCGACGACGTGTCCGCGCTGCTCCCGCGCGCCCTGATCGAAATCCCGTCGCGTTTCCTCCGCGCAAACCGCGATCACCCACGGCTGTTTTTCCTCGAACGCCGCGCCGGGCGCGATCCAGGCGCCGACGCCCGCCCGTTTCTCGTGGCCGACCTCCACGCGCGCAACTTCGTGCGCTGCGCCGACGGCGCCCTCCGCGTCATCGATCTCGTGGCGGCGCCGTGGCCGACGGATGCATCCGGGCGCGACAGCCTCATCGCGCGGTGGCTGGAGGAAAAACGCCGCAACCCCGCCGCCCCTGCGCTCGGCGCGGCGCGCGACGACGAACTCTAGGGCGACAGCGCGGGAGTTTCGTCGCGTGGTAGCGGCGAGCGCCCGCGAGCCGACGCCACACTCCAGAGGAAAACCTGCGGCATCCTGAATCTGCGGGACACTTCTCCATGAAATTCACGGGCGAGGCCGCGCGGCGGGCGCGACGGGCGCGCGGAAATTGACGCCGCCGGCTTAGTCGGTTTCGGTGCCGCACTCCTCCCCTTCCCCGGTGCTTTTTTCCGCCACGCGTCCACTGAAGATTTTTCGCGCCGCCCTATGCGGCGTCACGTTTACCACGTTCCTCGCGCCGTGGGCCGCCGCCGCTGCGGCCGCGTCGATCGATTTCAACCGCGACATCCGCCCCATCCTCTCGGACAAGTGCATCCGCTGCCACGGCCCCGACGAAAGCAACCGCAAGGGCGGTCCCGAGGGCAGCGGTGGCCTCCGCCTCGATCAACGCGCCAGCGCCACGCTGGACCTCGGCGGCAAAACCTTCGCCATCGTTCCCGGCGATCCGACGAAAAGTGAACTGCTCGCGCGCATCACCGCCACCGAGGAGGACGAGGTCATGCCGCCGCGCAAGACCGGCAAAACCATCTCGCCCGCCGAGCTCGCGCTCCTCCGCCGCTGGATCGCCGAAGGCGCGAACTACGCGCAGCACTGGTCCTACGAGCCTCCGCGCCGCGCGCCGCTCCCAGCGGTGAAAAACGCCACGTGGGCGCGCACGCCGATTGATCGTTTTCTCCTCGCGAAACTCGAGGACGCGAAACTCTCCCCGCAGCCCGAGGCCGACCGCGCGACACTAGCGCGCCGCGTCGCCCTCGATCTCACGGGGCTGCCGCCGACGTTGGCGGAGGTCGATGCGTTTGGTGCGGATCGCGGCGCGGACGCCTACGAGAAATTCGTCGACCGCCAACTCGCGAAGCCGAGTTACGGCGAGCATTGGGCGCGCGCGTGGCTCGACCTCGCGCGCTACGCCGACTCGAAAGGCTACGCCGATGATCAACCGCGCACCATCTGGCGCTACCGCGATTATGTGATCGACGCGTTCAACCGGAACGTGCCGTTCGATCAATTCACCATCGAGCAACTCGCGGGCGACCTGCTGCCGGATGCGGCGGCGGAGCAGGTTTTCGCCACGGGGTTTCACCGCAATACGATGAACAACACCGAGGGCGGCACCAACGACGAGGAGTTCCGCACCGTCGCCGTCGTCGACCGCGTGAACACCACGATGGCCGTTTGGATGGGCACTTCGATGGCGTGCGCGCAATGCCACACGCATAAATACGACCCGCTGACGCAGAAGGAATATTTTCAGCTCTACGCCATCCTCAACCAAACCGAGGACGCCGACCGCAACGACGAGTCGCCGACCGTTGAGTTTTTCTCCGACGCGCAGCAGAAGGAGCGCGACGCCGCCATCGCCGAGATCGCGACGTTGCAGGAGGCCTTCACCGCCGCGCGCCCGGCGCACGTCGCTGCCGCGCAGAAATGGGCGCGTGAATTTCCCAGGACGATTGCGTGGCAGCCCGCGAAAATCGCGGCGGCGAAATCTGCGAAAGGCGGCAAGGTCGCAACGAAGGACGACGGACGCGTAAGCGTGACCGGCGGGCAGAAGGCGGACACGTTGACGATGGAGATCGCCGCGCCGGCGGGCGAAAACCTCGCGGCGTTGCGCCTCGAGTCGCTGCCGGCGGAGGACGCGGGGAAGGACCGCGAGCGGAATTTCGTGATTACACGCGTGCGGCTCGGCGTGAAACCGGCGGAGGCGTTTCGCCGGGCGCGGTTCGTGCGCGTGGAGATGCCGGGAGCCAATCGCACGCTCGCGTTGGCGGAGGTGCAGGTTTTCAGCGGCAGTGAGAACATCGCGCCGCGCGGCGTGGCGTCGCAGGTGTCGACGGCGGGTGGCGCGGTGGCGGCACGCGCGAGCGACGGCGAGACCGACGGCGACCCTGTGAAGAATTCGAACAGCGAGACCGAGGCGGCAGACAACCCGTGGTGGGAAATCGATCTCGGCGCGGAGTTGCCGGTGGAACGCGTGGTGGTGTGGGGCCGCAAGGGCCTCGACCCGACGCCCGGCGGGTTGCGCGTGACGGTGCTCGATGCGGAGCGGCTGGTGGTCTACGAGCAAATCGGCAAGGAGGCACCGAAGCCCAACCGCGCCTTCGCGCTTGCCGATCCGCGCGACGTGAAGCTCGCGCGCGCGGTCGCCGACGCGCCCGACGCCGACTACGACGAAAATTCCGTGACGACCGACGCCGAGCCGCGCGTGCCCGCGAAGAAACGCAGCGGCCCGGTGAAGCGCGTGCTGGCGAAGCGCGGCTGGAACGTCACCGGCGCCGAAGGCGCGCACACACTGTCCATCGAACCGGAAAAACCGCTCACGCTCGCGCCCGGCGAAACGCTTATCGTGACCATTGAGCGGCAGACGGAAAAAGCCGGTGCGATGGCGGGCGAGTTTCGCGTGAGCGTCACGAGCGACCCGCGCGCGAAGGAGCACCTCAGCGTGCCCGCCGCCGAGATTGCGGTGCTGGCGTTGCCGGAGGCGGCGCGCGATGCGGCGCAGCGCGAGCGGCTGCTCGATTACTACGTGCGCGAAGTCGCGCCGGAGCTGCGCACGCCGCGCACGCGCCTCGCCACGCTCCAACGCGCGCTCGATGAGATGCCGCTGCAGACGACCCTCGTGCTGCGCGAGCTCGTGGCCGACCAGCGCCGCAAGACACACGTGCAGTTGCGCGGAAATTATCTGGCGCTCGGCGAAGAGGTGTCGCCGGGCGTGCCGGCGGTGTTTCCGCCGCTGCCGGCGGGCGTCGCGGCGGACCGGCTGGCGCTCGCGCGCTGGCTCGTGAGCGCGGAGAATCCGCTCACCGCGCGCGTGCAGGCGAACCGGCTGTGGGAGGCGATTTTCGGCCTCGGCCTCGTGCGCACATCGGAGGAATTCGGTTCGCAGGGCGAGCCGCCGTCGCATTCTGAGTTGCTCGACTGGCTCGCGCTCGAGCTGCGCGAGGGCGGGTGGGACACGAAGAAGTTTCTAAAACTGCTCGTGACGAGTGCCGCCTACCGGCAAAGCGCGCGCGTGACCCCCGCCGCGCTCGAAGCCGATCCGGAGAATCGCCTGCTCGCGCGCGGCCCGCGCTTCCGCCTCTCCGCCGAAATGGTCCGCGATCAGGCACTCGCCGTGAGTGGGCTGTTGAACCCGAAAACACACGGCCCCTCGGCGCGTCCGCACCAGCCGGCGTTCGGATTGAACGCGGCGTTCGGGTCAGCGCTCGATTGGAAGACGAGCGCGGGCGACGAGCGTTTTCGCCGCGGTCTCTACACCGAGTGGCGCCGCAGCAGTCCCTATCCCTCGATGGTGACCTTCGACGCGCCCAACCGTGAGGTCTGCACGCTCCGCCGCAATCGCAGCAACACACCGCTCCAAGCCCTCGTCACGCTCAACGACCCGGTTTACATCGAAGCCGCGCAGGCGCTGGCGCGGCGCCTCGCGGCCGACGGAGAGATGCGCACCGCGACGCCGGAAGAAAAAGTGCGCGCGGGTTTCCGCCGCGTGCTCTTGCGTGCGCCCACGGAGGCGGAAACGAAACCGCTCCTCGCGCTCTACCGCGAATCGCTCGCCACCTGCACTGCCGCACCGGAGCGCGCCGCCGCGTTGATCAAGAATGCCGACAACCCGCCTCCGACAAACGTGCCGGCCGCGGAACTCGCCGCGTGGACGACGGTCGCGAACGTGTTGCTCAACCTCGACGAGGCGCTGATGAAGCGGTGACGAGATGACGGCATTTCGCCTCGATCGAACCGGAATTTATTAACCACGGATGAACACGGATAGACACGGATTTCTCCAGCGGCGGGCGCCGTCTGAGGCAGGGTGGGTCTTTGACCCACTCTGCGAACACCTGCCGCGCGAAAGGGCGGGTCACCGATCCGCCCTACTCTCCGCCGTCGCACGACGTGCCGTCATTTCGCTGGTTCTATCCGTGTCCATCCGTGTCCATCCGTGGTTTCATTCTGATTGGTTTAGGCTTTTGCCCGCCCGATGAATCTCCGCCTCCAACAACTCCAGCACCAGACGCGCCGCCAGTTCCTGCGCAACGCCGGGCAGTTTTCCCTCGGCGCGATCGCGATGGAGGCCCTCGGCGGGCGCACCGCGTTTGCCGCGCCCGGCGCGACCGCCGCCGCGAATCCCCTCGCGGTGCGCGCGCCGCATTTTGCGCCGAAGGTGAAGCGCGTGATCTACCTGCACATGTCGGGCGGGCCGCCGCATCTTGATCTGTTCGACTACAAGCCCGAGTTGGTGAAACGCGATGGCCAGCCGGCGCCGGATGATTTCGTGAAAGGGAAGACCTTCGCGTTCACGACGGGCACGCCGAAGCTGATGGGCACGCCGCGAAAATTTTCGCAGCACGGCGCGGGCGGCACGTGGATGTCCGACGCGATTCCAAATTTTCAGGCAATCGCCGACGAGCTGTGCGTGATCAAGTCGATGCACACGGAGCAGTTTAACCACACGCCGGCCGAGCTGTTGCTGCTCACGGGCTCGCCGCGCGGCGGGCGGCCGTCGCTGGGCTCGTGGGTCACGTATGGGCTCGGTTCAGAAAACCAAAATCTTCCGGGCTTCGTCGTGTTGATCAGCAGCGGCGTGCAGCCGAGCGCGGGGCAGAGCGCGTGGGGCACGGGATTTTTGCCGTCGGTGTTTCAGGGCGTGCAGTGCCGCTCGAAGGGCGACCCCGTCCTCTACGTCGGCGATCCGCCCGGCATGGATCGCGCGATGCGGCGGCAGACGCTCGACGCGCTCCGCGAGCTCAACGAAATCCAGGCCGCCGAGCTCGGCCACCCCGAGACCGCGACGCGCATCGCGCAATACGAGCTGGCGTTTCGCATGCAGACGAGCGTGCCCGAGGTGATGGACATCACGCGCGAGAGCGCCTCGACGCTCGAGGCCTACGGTGCGAAACCGGGCGAGGCGTCGTTTGCCAACAACTGCCTGCTCGGCCGCCGCCTGCTCGAACAGGGCGTGCGCTTCGTGCAGCTCTTTGACTGGGGCTGGGATTTTCACGGCACCGGCCCGAAGGAAGACATCCGCGACGGCCTCACCGCGAAAATGGCGCGCACCGACAAACCCGTCGCCGCACTCATCCGCGATCTGAAACAGCGCGGCCTGCTCGACGACACGCTCGTGATCTGGGGCGGCGAGTTTGGCCGCACGCCGTTCCGCGAGGGCCGCACGGCCGCGAGTGACGTGCTCGGCCGCGATCATTTTCCGGACGCCTACTCGCTGTTCCTCGCCGGCGGCGGCGTGAAGCACGGGATCAGTTACGGCGCGACGGACGAGCTGGGTTTCGGCGTCGTGGAAAACAAGGTCCACGTCCACGACCTGCAGGCGACGATTCTGCACCTCCTTGGGTTCGATCACACGAAGCTGACGTTCCGTTTCCAAGGCCGCGACTTCCGCCTGACGGATGTGTTTGGGCACGTCGTTGAGGATATCCTCGCGTAGCGATCGCGGAGCGGAGGATTTGATTTCGTAGGGCTGCCGCTTGCCGGCACGCCGTCGCGATTTTCGCGTGATAACGAAGACAGGCGCCCGTCGCGCGAAGGCTCGGCGGCAAGCGCCGGCCTTACGACCGAAAAGTGATCGACACCTCGGCAAACTCAGCGCCCCGCACTCCGCCCTTGCGCGGCGGCGCGCGTTGCGTCCTGTCTTCGCCATGAAGGTTTCGTTCACGACCAAGGAATACACGCGCCTCCTCGAACTCGCCCACCTCGGCCTCTGGGTCACCGGCGCGCGCCCCGACGATCCGGCCACGATGCCGGAGCGTTACGCGGAAGTGGCGCAGAAAGTTTTTGGGCTCGCGGAAGTGTTCGGCTGCGCGGACCTCGTCGAGGCGGACGTAAACGGCGAACTCTTTCCCAACGAGAAACTCACCGGCGGTGCTGTGCAGGAGAAACTCGACGCGTTCGTCGAGGATGCGTTTTGGGGCGAGCTCGTCGCCCGCCTCGCCGAACGCGACCTCGGCGCCGAGGGCGCGAAGGACGCGACCAAGCTCGGGGAGGAGCTGGACGACGAGGAAGTCGAGCGCCTCGAGAC
>JBEANZ010000097.1:0-5983 GCA_041165185.1 Verrucomicrobiota bacterium
GGCTACACCTGCGTCCTCCCGCTCACCACCACGGAGCTGGCCCTCGTGCTCGCCGCCGCCGGCGGCCGCGGCCTCGCGCTCCAGTTTCGCACCACCAGCGGCACCGATGGCGTGGAGAACTGGCTCAGTGCCGATGCCCCCGTGCTCGGCGAAGTCGCCGCCGCCACCGATGGCACCGCCCTCACCCCCACGGCCTACCTCACCACCGCCGCCGCCGCCGCGCTCTACAGCCCGCGCGCCCAAGGCTACCACGCGCAGGCGAACGCCACGGGCAACACCACCGTCACGCCCGCGACGACCACGTTCGCGCATCGTGAAATAGTCACCTTTTCGGGCACCGCCCGCACCTCGGTGGTGATCCTCGCCCTCACCGCCCGCGCGGCCGGCGATACCCTCGGCCTCCGGCTGAATCTCCCCGCCGCCGCCGGCATTGTCGTGGAGGTGCGCAACGCGACCGATACCGGCACCCTCCTCCTCTCCCTCACGAGCGACGGCACGGGCGACGATGCCGCGCTCCAACTCCACTACAACGGCACCGCCTGGGAAGTCTTCGCCGCCACGTATCCGACCCTCTGATCCCATGCGCTCCCTCCGCCTCACGCTCCTGCTCGTCTCCGCCCATGCCGTGCTCCTGCTCGGCCTGCGCGCGCCGCTCGCCGCCCAGACGCAGCCCAAAGCCGTGCAGAAAGCAGCCGATGGCACCAATGCCCTCACCGAAAGCCTGACCCTCCCCGCCGGCAAAACCCTCACCCTCACCGGCACCGTCGCCGGCACCCCCGCCGGCGGCACCCTCAACCTCACCGGCCTCACCCTCACCCTCGCCTCGCCGACGCTCACCGGCTTCACCGCCTCGGGCCAAACCGTGTTTAATGCGCAGTGGAATTCCAACGTGTTTCAGCACGACGACACGAGCGGCACGACCCACGCCGGAATCACCATTGTCAATACGGCCAACCCCGGCAACAACATCGGCGAAGGCACCGTCAGCTTCCAAGGTTACAATGCCTCCGGCGTCGCGAAACAATATGGCGCGATGGGCGTGCAGCTATCGAGCGTTACGCCCGGCTCGGAAAATGCCGGCATCTTTTTTCACGCGAACTACAACGGGCTCGACGCCAGCATCACCGATGTCGGCATCCTCGGGAATAACGGCATCTTCCTCTTCGGCGGCCCCTACAACAAAACCACCGGCCCCGGCTCCGGCGTGCTGGCAGTCAACGGAAGCGTCTCCGTCAAACAATTACTGCGTCTCGAATCCACCGCCTCGGTCAGCGGCGATCTTGTGGCCGGAGGCATCATCAACGCCGAGAGCGGCTACGGCCTCAACCTGAGTCCTGATCACGGCGGCACCAACGGAGTCAAGCTCGTCGCCGCCTACTACAACGGCGCGGCCTACAAGAGCATTTTGGAATACGCCAACACCACCGCCAGCGCGGTCTCGACACTCTACCTCGGCAAAAACGGTGAGCTGGTGAACATGGCCGGCTCCGCCGTGGTCTCGGGCCTCTATAGCGCCAACCAAGGTATCCTCAAACTGAGTTCGACGAACAACGAGAGCACGGGGATTTCGTTCTTCGTCGGCAACGGCTCGCCCAGCGCCAACGCGCGCCAGTGGCAGATTGCGACCAACACCTCCGCCTTTGGCACGCTGGAATTTCTCACGAGCACGACCTCGACCGGCAACCCCACGACGCTCGCGATGAAGCTCAACGCCACGAACCTGACGGTCGTGGGCAACGCCGCCATCGGCGGCACGACGGCCTCGACCGGAGCAATCACCGGCCCGTCGATCACGCTCACCGGCAACGCCGCCATCGGCGGCACCACCGCCTCGACCGGGGCGATCACCGGCCCGTCGATCACACTCACCGGCAACGCCACCATCGGCGGCACGACGGCCTCCACGGGAGCGATCACCGGCCCGTCGATCACGCTCACCGGCAATGCCACCATTGGCGGCACGACGGCCTCGACCGGGGCGATCACCGGCCCGTCGATCACGATCTCGGGCAACTCCTTTTTCAGCGGCCTCTCGACCTATACGCGGGTCGGCGGCTCGCCCTCGATTGCGGGCACGGCGGATTTTGCCTTGGACGGCTCCTCGAGCAGCGGAGAACTCTACCTCAACCAATATTCCTCCGGCAATGTCTACATCGCCGGAGGCGGCGGCGCGACCACGGTCAGCGGCGTCCTCACGAGCACGGGCGGCCTCGTCACGAGTGTCGTCGGCAAAACCCTGTCGGTAAAATCGGGCACCAACTCCCTCGCCGGCACCGTGACCCTGAGCGCCGGCGCCGGCACGATCTCCAGCACCGCCATTGATGCCAACACCGTGCTCGTCATCACCCTGAAAACGATCAGCGGGACTGTCGGCGGGCAGCCCTACGTCTCCGCCATCACCGCCGGCACGAGTGCCACGCTGGCCGGCGGCGGCGCGTCCAATAATTCCGTCTACAACTGGGTCGCCCTGAAGGTTAACTGACCATGCGCGCCGCCCTCACCGCCCACGTCGCCAAATACGCGCTCTCCTACGTGATCGCGCTTTTGCTCGGCCTCGGCGCGAGCCTCACGGCCGTCTACGACAATTTTTGGAGCCTGGAGCCCGAGCAGATGGCCAAGATCGGCTGGTGGCAGGTGGTCGCCCTCACGGCCAAGTGTATCTCCCCCTTCGCGACGGCCGTCGTCGGCTACCTCATCAAATCGCCTCTCGAAAAAGCCCCCGCCCCATGAAATCTCTCCGCCTGATTTTCGTGTCTTTTGTGTTTTTCGTGGTGCCATCCGCCGTCTTCACCGGCTGCGCCACCGCCCCCTCGGCCCGCGTCGTCCAGGTGCAGACGCTGAAAGCCGTCGGCCAATCCGCCGAGACCGCCGTGGCCACCGCCGCGCACCTCTACGCCGCCGGCACGATCACCGCCGCGCAGTTGCGCACCGTGGCGGAGTTCTACGACCAGAAATTCCAACCCGTCTACCGCCTCGCTGCCGCCGCGGTCGCGGCGAACCTCGACTCCCTCGCGAGCCCCGAACTCGCCGGCCTCGCCGCCCAACTCTCCGCCCTCGTCCTCGGCTTCACGGCCAAATAATCCGCCATGCCACCCCTCGTCCTCGCGCAACTACTCGGCCAGGTGGCCACGCTCGGCCTCCCGCTGATCGAAAAACTCGTCGCGGATTTCGAGGCCGGCCGCGCGGCGACGACCGTGACGGCCGCCGATCTCGCCGAAGTGCGCCGCCTCGCCGCCCTCACCGCCGAAGCCATCGCGCAACGCGAAGGCGTCGCCATCCCTCGTTAAGCGACCCGTCGTGAGCGATGCCCGCCAGATGGGACACCTCGATTTTAATGTGCGCCTTGAACGCATCGAGCGCGACCTCGCCGACCGGCGGGAAATCGCGCATGATCAAAACACCAAGTGGATTGAGATGATCGACGAGGTGCAGCAAAGCATCGTGGAGCACGACAAAGTGCTCGCCACGCTCCCGCAAGCGTTCGCCGCGCAGACGACCGTGCTGACCGAAATCAAGACCGCGCTCGCCGGGGATACCTTTGGCAATCGCGGCCTCGTGGGCCGGCAGGCCGCCAGCGAAGCGGAGATCATGGCCCTCAAGGCGGCGACGAAAGTGGAATTTGACCGGATCAACGCTGCCGTCGAAACCCACGACCGAAAAATCTGGTTGGCCGGCGGCGCGCTCACGGCACTGTGGGGCGCGATCTTGGCATTTAAGGACAAGATTTTTCATTGAAAAACCGGAAGTCGTGCTCAATCAAAAATGCAAAGTCTTGATTGATAGAAAACAGACCGGGACTTAAAATCCCTTGCTCGAAAGAGCGTGCGGGTTCGAGTCCCGCCCCGGGCACTGCCTCTGACAGAGGGAGAATGGGTTTTTCAATCGAGGGCGTCGGGATTCTTGGGGCGGTGGAGCGTTTCGCGTAAGTGCTTGGAAAGTTTCTAAAAATCCCGGTTTGACCTCACACACTAGGGACGACAATCCTCGGGCGTGGCCCGCATCGACTTCGCCCTTTCCCCTGCTCTCCGCGCCGATGCGCGCGCGGCGTTTTTGCTCCTCCAGGGCACCGATATTTCTTTGGAGGAGGCCGCCCGGCGCGCTGTGCGGGGTCGGCGCGCTCTGCGGCGCATCCTCGTGAGCGTGGCCGCCGATGAGTTCGTGCGCTCCCGGCTCCTCGCCGGGCGCCGCGCGTGGACGGTCGAGTGGTATGAGCAAAAGCTCAAAATGTTCGTCGCCAAATTCGGGGCGCGGTTTTTTGATGAGGTCGATCGGAGCGAGTTGCACACCTGGCTCAACGGGCTGCCGGTGGCCATCGGCACGCGCGCGGGGATCGCGCGCGCGGTGCGGGCGTTGTGGCGTTGGGGGCTCGCCCAGGAGCCGCAGCTCGTGGCGGTGGATTTGACCGTGGGGCTCAAGACCACGGGGCCGAGTAATGCGGGCGAGGCGAAGTTTCTCACAGTGCCGGAGGTGGCGCAGATCATGGCTGCAGCGGGGCCGTATCGGAGCGCGCTCGCGCTGATGCTGTTTGGCGGGGTGCGGCCGGAGGAGGTGGCGGGCTGGGGCAAGGAGCCGCTGCGGTGGCGGCAGGTGCGCGTGGAGGATAAGGTGATACGCATCCCCGGCGAGATCGCCAAGACGGGGAAGCCGCGGTTGATCGAGGAGTTGCCGGCGGCGGTGTGGGCGTGGCTGGAGCCGCAGGGCGACGGTGTGGCGGTGTGCCCGGCGCGGGCGCGGCAGGCGATCCTCGCCGCGCAACGGGCCATCGAGGGGGCGGATTGGCCCCATGATGCCACGCGGCACACCTTTGCCACCTACGCGATGGCGGCGGCGAGCGATGCGGGGCAGGTGGCGACGTGGCTGGGGCACGAGGGCGTGCCGACCATGCTGCATCGCCACTACCGGGGGCTCACCGACAAGGCCAGCGCCGCGCAGTTTTGGGATCTGCGGCCGCCGAGCTAAGGGAGCTTTTCAATTTCGACGGCGCGCCACTGGTGTCGCCATTCGGTGCTGATAATAACTTCATCCGGTTTTTTGATTTCAGCGCCGGGCACGCGCCATTCATACCATTCGGTATTTTTGTCGGACAAAACGCGCGCTCCCTGGGCAAAAAGAAAATAGGGCGTGCCGGCCGGCACATTGATTTTGAAGCGGCCATCACCATCGGTGAGCGTTTCCGCGATGGGGAACGGCAGTTTCACCGGGTCGACACGCGTATTTTCCCACGTTGAAAGCGCCGACTGATCGAAAGCGTAGATGCGCACGTTGCTCATCTTATAGGCGCCGGCCCCACGGGTCTGCAAAAACAACTGGCCTTTTAACTCGAGTTTCTTGGCGGAGACATCGCCCAGGGGCACGCGCGGGCCGCCGGGGCGTTTCGCTTCGAGATCGGGGCGGAGTTCGGGCGGTAGGAATTCGTAAAGCACCATAGCGGAGCCGCCGGCATGTCGCACCAGCACGCCGCCAGCAGTGAAATTTGCGAAGGTGACGTTTTTCAAGATGCGGCCATCGGGCATCTGCAAAAGAGGGATGGGCTTGGTGAGATCGATCGCGCCGCAGGCGGCGGCGGTGAAAATAACGCAGAGGAAAAAGGCGCGCATGGATTTTTTTATTTCGGGAGTTCGGGGTGGCGTCAAACTGGCGGGAAGCTGCTGAGGGCGGCGGTGCTGAGGGCGGCGGTGCTGAGGGCGGCGGTGAGTAGGCCGAAGGGCGGGGCGGGGAAATCGTCGGCGATGGGGATGGCGTGGCCGATCACGATCCAATGGCTTTGCCACTCGGTTTTGTAATAGAAAAGGCGCACGTATTGGCCGGTGCGCGGTGCCATCGCCCGGAAATGATGTTCGCCGCGGGTGCCGTTGGCGAACCAGGTGAGGAGGGCCGGCAAATCGGCGGGGTGGATGAATTCTTGCCAACGGGTGCCGAGCAAAGCGTGTTCGCGCGCCGGATCGAAGGTCGCGCCGGTCCACGCCGGGGAGCGCCAGAGCAG
>JBEANZ010000098.1:0-5661 GCA_041165185.1 Verrucomicrobiota bacterium
CGATCCGACCGGCGTCACCCTTCGGATGAGTTGGTGGCCTGCTGTCGGGTCGTAGTCCGCGAGCCAGATGTTGCCGGACGTGTCGACAGTGCCGGCACTCGGGTTGCCAAAGAGCGCGGCCGGGCCGGTGCCGTCGACGGCTCCGCGGACGCCGGCGCGGCCCGCGAATGTGCTCACGGAGCCGTCGGGGGCGATTTTTCGTAGCGTGTAGTTGCCATAGTCGCTGACGAAAAGATTTCCGGCGGCGTCGAACCCCAGCACCGCCGGCCGGCGGAAGCGCGCAGTTGCGCCGGGACCGTCGGCGCTGCCCTGTTGGCCGGTGGCGCCGGCGATGAACGTGACGACGCCGGTTGAGGAGATTTTGCCGACGACGGCGTCGTAGTCCGCGAAGAAAATCGTGCCGTCGGCGGCGATGGCCAGGCTGAGGGCGTCGAAGCGCTGGCTGATGGGCAGCGTGGTGAACGCGTAGTTCTGCGCGGCGAGGCGCGGTGCCAGCGGCGAGAAGAGCGCAACCACCAGCGCGAGCGGGGCGGGGAAAAACGATGAACGGACGCGACGCATGGGGTGGGGCGGTGGGGTGATGACAACACAGCGCGCCTGATCCGCTATCCGAAAAATCACGTGCGGCGCAGGCGGGAGCGAGCGCGCAGGCGACACGGGTGCCGTGCACAGCGGAGGAAAGCGGGATGACGCCTGCGGCCCGCCACGCGCCCCACCGGCGACCGCTGCCGCGCCGCATCGTTGCGACGTCGGCTCGCGCATGTTGCGCGCGCCGCTTGCCGCGTGCGCCGCGCCCCGCTCCACTCGCGCGCATGGAAACCGCCGCCCACGCCCGCGCCCGTGCGCTCATCGACGCCGCCCACGCCGCCGATCCCACGTGCGCCGCCGAGGGCCGCGCCGCCGAACTCGTCTACGCGGATCGCCTCGAGGCGTGGGTCGCGCGGCTGGTGCCCGACGCGACCGCGCACCTGCGGCTCGCGGCGCGTTGCCAGCACCTCGAGCGTTTTCTCACGCCGCGCGCGACGTTTCCCGCGGGCAAGGCCGGCTATCTCGCGTGGCGGCGTTCGCTCTACGTGCAACAGGCCGCGCGCGCGCGCGAACTCCTCCTCGCGGCCGGCGTCGGGGCCGCCGAGGCCGACGAGGTCGCGACGTGGGTTTCCAAAACCGATCTGAAGAAAAACGCCGGCACGCAGGCGCTCGAGGACGCCGCGTGCCTCGTGTTTTTGGAAAACGAAATCGAGTCCTTCGCCGCGCAACACGCCGACTACCCGCGCGAAAAGTTCGTCGAGATCCTGCGCAAGACGTGGCGCAAGATGAGCCCCGCCGCGCAGTCCGCCGCGCTCGCCCTCGCGCTCCCGCCCGCCATCGCCGCCCTCGTGCGCGAGGCGTTGGCATAGCGCGGCGGGCTTGATGTAGCGCGGGGTCGCCGACCCCGCCGGGTTTGGGCGAACGTGATGCGGCGTTCACGGCGGGGTCGGCGACCCCGCCCTACAACCGAGCCGCGCGCGCGCGCGGAAAAATCCGCCGCCGGCTTGCGCGGCGGTGCGCGCCTCTCGAAACTGCCGCGCATGGCCGTGTTTCCCCTCGTCGAAAAACTCCGCACGCGTTTCCCGGTCCTCCGCCGGCTCGGCGCGGCGGGGCCGATGCTGATGGTGTTGCCGTTCTGGCCGCCGCTCGGCGGGTTTCTGCTGCTCGCGACGCTTACGCGCCTCGGGCCGTGGCTGCGCGATCACGGCGAGGTCGGCATGGTCGTGTTTTTCCTGCTCACGGGTTTTCTGATGGGCGTGTCGTTTGTGCCGACGTATTCGGTGGCGATTCTCGCCGGCTGGGCGTTTGGCTTTGCGGTGGGCTGGCCGCTCGCGATGGCGACGATCACGGTTTCCTCGCTGGTCTCCTACGCGATCGCGCGGTGGGCGGCGCGGGATCGCGTGCTCGAAATCATCCGCGAACGGCCGACGTGGAACGCGTTGCGCGAGGCGCTCCTCGGCCAGGATCGCCTGCGCACGATCCTCGTGGTGACGTTGCTGCGCGTGCCGCCGGCGTCGCCGTTTGCGATCGCGAATTTCGTCCTCGCGGCGGCGCGCGTGGCGCTCCCGGACTACACGCTCGGCACGCTGCTCGGCATCGCGCCGCGCACGGCGCTCGCGGTGTGGCTGGCGGCCGGGCTCGAGCACCTGCGTTTTAAGGACGTGGGGGATCGTTGGACGATGGCCGTGAGCATCGGGGCGACGGTGGTCGCGTGCGTGGCGCTCGGCGTGTTGGCGCAGCGCGCGCTGCGCGGGATGACGGCGGCACGGGGCTCGGCGCCGGTGCCGTGATTTGCTGTTGAACCGGTTTCGCCGCGCGTGCGTCATGCGGGCGCGTGGCCGCCCGCGGTCGCGTTTTTTTCCCGGCATGGAAACACCTCGCAACGCTCCCTCCGCCCCCCCCGACGCCGCCGTCGCGCCCGACCGGCGCGAGTTTCTCACGAAAGCCGCGGCCGTCGCCATCGGCGGCGCCGTCGCCGTCGCCGCGCCCATCGCGGGCATGTGCGTGCTGCTCGATCCGCTGCGGCGCAAATCGGAGGTCAACGCCTCCGTGCTCGTCGCGACGCTCGCGGCGCTGCCCGAGGGCGAGCCGAAAAAATTCCCCGTGCTCGCCACCAAGGTCGACGCGTGGAACCGCACGCCGAACGTCCCCGTGGGCGCCGTTTACCTCCAGCGCCTCAAGGACAACAAGGTCCGCGCGCTCAACGTCGTGTGCCCGCACGCGGGATGCTTCGTGGATTTCCGCGCGGCGCAGGGGCACTACCACTGTCCGTGTCACGACAGCAGTTTCTCGCTCGACGGAAAAATCCTCGACCCGAAGAGCCCGAGCCCGCGGCCGCTCGACGAGTTGCCGGTGGAGGTGCGCGGCGACGGGCAGATCTGGGTGACGTTCCAGAATTTCCGCGCCGGTGTGCACGAGAAAATCCCCGTCTAAACCGCGCCGATGAAAACCCTCCTCGACTGGGCCGACCAACGCACCGGCTACAAAAAACTCCTCCACGAGACGCTCTTCGAAAACGTCCCCGGCGGCGCGCGGTGGCGCTACGTGTGGGGCAGCACGCTCGTGTTTTGCTTCACCGTGCAGGTGATCACCGGGCTGTTTCTCTGGCTCGCCTACAGCCCGAGTTCGCAGACGGCCTGGGAGAGCGTTTACTACATCCAGCACGAGATGTGGGGCGGCTGGTTCCTGCGCGGCCTGCACCATTTCACCGCTCAGGCGATGACGGTGCTGCTCGTGATCCACCTCATGCAGGTCGTGATCGACGGCGCCTACAAGGCCCCGCGCGAAATCAATTTCTGGTCCGGCGTCGTGCTGCTGCTGCTCACGCTCGGCCTCTCGCTCACGGGCTACCTGCTGCCGTGGGATCAAAAGGGATTCTGGGCCACGAAGGTCGCCACCAACATCGCCGCCATCACGCCGTTCGTCGGGCCGGAGCTCCAGAAAATCGTCGTGGGCGGCGTCGACTACGGGCACCACACGCTCACGCGGTTCTTCGCGCTGCACGCCGGCGTGATCCCGGGCGCGATCATCGCGTTCATCGTCGCGCACGTTTATCTTTTCCGGAAACACGGCCTCACTCCCAAGGAGCCGCGCCGCCGGCCGGATGCGGCGTTCTGGCCCGACCAGGTGTTGCGCGACGCCGTGGCGTGCCTCGCGGTGCTCGTGGTCGTGGTGTTTCTCGTCGTGCGCCACCACGGCGCCGAGCTCGGCGCGCCCGCGGATCCGTCGGAGCAGTTTTCGGCGGCGCGGCCCGAGTGGTATTTCCTGTTTCTCTTCGAGCTGCTGAAATATTTCCCCGGCGGCACCGAGGTCTGGGGCGCGATCGTGTTGCCCGGCCTCCTGATGGCGGTGCTCGCGGCGATGCCCTTCGTCGGCAACTGGAAACTCGGCCACCGCTTCAACGTCGGCTTCCTCTGGGTGATGCTCGCGGGCGTCGGCCTGCTCACGTGGCGCGCGGTGAAAGCCGACCGCGGCAACCCCGACTACGCCGCCGCCGTGGCCGCCGCCGAACGCGACGCCGCACGCGCCATCGCTCTCGCGCGCTCGCCCGCCGGCATCCCGCCCACCGGCGCCGTCACGCTCCTGCGCACCGACGCCCTCACGCAGGGCCCGAAGCTCTTCGCGAAAGCCTGCGCGAGCTGCCACCGCTACGACGGCCACGACGGCCTCGGCGTCCAGCCCAAGGACAAGATCACCGCCTCCGATCTGAAGGGTTTCGCGACCCGCGCCTGGCTCGCCGGCCTGCTCGACCCCGCGAAAGTGGACAGCCCGCACTACTTCGGCGGCACGAAACAACGCGCCGGCAAGATGGTGAAATTCGTGAAAGAGGACGTCGCCGCCTACGACGCCGAAGCGAAAGCCGAACTCCCGAAAGCCCTCGCCGCCCTCTCCGCCGAAGCCCGGCTGAAGTCCCAACGCGACCTCGATCAACGCGACACCGCGCTGCTCGCCGCCGGCGCGAAAGCCCTCGCGGGCGCGAAGCTCGGCTGCATGGACTGCCACAAATTCCACGACGACGGCGAGGCCCTCGGCACCGCGCCCGACCTCACCGGCTACGGCTCGCGCGAGTGGCTGATCAATTTCATCGGCAACCCGGCGCACGAGCGTTTCTACGGCAAGCGCAACGACCGCATGCCCGCCTTCGGTGAGGAGAAACAACTCACGCCCGAGGAAATCGGCCTCGTGGCGGACTGGCTGCGCGGGGAATGGTTCGAGCCGGCGCTCAAGTAGCCGCGGCTTCGGAAAAATCCCAAACGCCAGAGGGCCAAACACCAAAAAAATCCCAAAGCCCAGACCACAAGTTTAGGACTCGGTCGCTGAAGTTTCTTTGGCGTTTGGACGTTTGTGATTTGGGATTTTCCGAAAAAATGCGCCCGCCGCCCACCTTTGCCACCGCGCGTCTTGCCGCCCGTCCGCCGACGGCGGACTACGCCGAGGCGGTCTTCGCCTCCTACGCGAGCGACCCGGATGTGACGCGCTACCTCGCCTGGCCCGCCTATACGCGCGTGCCGCCGCTCGCGGAATTCCTGCGCGAGTGCGCCGCCAACTGGACGGCGGGTCGCGGGCACTTTGCGTGGCTGCTCGCGCTCAAGGGCACGACCGCGCCCATCGGCTCCATCGGCGTGACGATCGAGGGCGGCAAGGCGATGTTCGGTTACGCGCTGGCGCAAAAATTCTGGCACCACGGCCTCGCGGCGGAGGCGCTCGCGTTCCTCGTCGAATGGTCGCTGGCGCAACCGGAAATCTACCGCGCGTGGGCGTTCTGCGACGCGGAGAACCCCGCGTCGGTGCGCGTGATGGAAAAAGCCGGCCTGACCCGCGAAGCCGTGCTGCGCCGCTGGCACATCTTCCCGTCCCTCGGCCCCGCCCCGCGCGACTGCATCATGTGCGCGAAAGTGCGGTAGGCGCGGCGGCGTTCGACGGCTCTCCACCCGCGCGAGCAATCGAGGTCCTCATTCTGAGTCGGGCACTCGCGATTGAGCCCTGAGAGGCCGAAGCGATTTCCCGGGGAGCGCACGCGTCCCGCGTGCTGGTGCCAGCGTCTCGCCGGCAGCTCCGAAAGTCATCGGCGGGACGCCGCGGACAGGCTGCGGGACGCAGGCTCTCCCCAAAAATGGGCGAGCATCGCGCCCC
>JBEANZ010000099.1:0-4932 GCA_041165185.1 Verrucomicrobiota bacterium
ACGGGCATCTTGCCCGTGTCGTGGCATGGGCTGCCAGCCCAGTTGGCGGCGCGGAGCGCCGTCCACGGGCGGGACGCCCGTGCCACGCTCCGCGCTGTCGAGAAAGTGCGATGCGCCCGCCGGATGCCGCCGCATCTCACTTTCTGGACAGCGCGTCCGGATGCCCATCGTGGCACGGGCATCTTGCCCGTGTCGTGGCATGGGCTGCCAGCCCAGTTGGCGGCGCGGAGCGCCGTCCACGGGCGGGACGCCCGTGCCACGCCGGACGCCCGTGCCACGCGAGCCGCGTTTTTCGTGGCGCGGGTCGCGCGCCGCCGCATGGTTTGCGTCGGTCTCTTCTTTTCCCCTCCCATGCAACTCCGTCTCCTCGCGCGGTTCGCCGCGTCCACCGCGCTCGCTTTCTCCTTCGCCGCCGCGCTCGCCGCCGCCGATTCCGTCCCGGCCGATCTCGTGCTCACGCGATTCTCCGGGCCCGACCTCACGCCGTGCGTCGCGACGCTGTGCGTCTCCGCGTCGGGCGAGGTTTACGCGGGCGTCGATCTCAACGGCTCGCTCGGCAAGGGCCCCGGCAAGGGTCGCATCGTCAAACTCCTCGACACCGATCACGACGGGATCGCCGACCGCCACACGATTTTCGCGCCCATCGACAACGTCCGCGGGCTCATCGCCATCGGCACGAAGGTCTTCGCGTTGCACACCAACCACGGCGCGGACGGGCGCGCGACGGGGATGAACCTCGTCGTCTTCGAGGACAACGACCGCGACGGCGTGGCCGACGGCCCGCCGCGCGTGCTCGTCTCCGGCATCTGCGTCGCCAAGGCCATCAACGATCGCGGCACCGACCATTCCACCAACGGCATCCGCATGGGCATCGACGGGTGGATCTACATCGCGGTGGGTGACTTTGGGTTTCACGACGCGACCGGCACCGACGGCGTGAAGCGCACGCTGCTCGGCGGCGGCGTCGCGCGCGTGCGGCCCGACGGCACCGAGCTCGAGCTCTACACGACCGGCGCGCGCAACATCTACGACGTCGCGATCGATCCGTTCATGAACCTCTTCACGCGCGACAACACGAACGACGGCGGCGGCTGGAACGTCCGCTTCGCGCACCACCTCCAGTCGGCGGAGTATGGTTATCCGCGCCTCTTCAAGAATTTCGCGACCGAGCTGCTGCCCGCGCTCGAGGATGTCGGCGGCGGTTCGGGCGTCGGCGCGGTTTTCCTGAGCGAGCCCACCTGGCCCGCGAAATACAACGACCAGCCGCTCATGGCCGACTGGGGGCGCAAGGCGATCTACCTGCACCGGCTCACGCCCGACGGCGCGACGTTTACGCAGAAGGTCGAGGACTTCGCGCAAATCTCGCAGGTGACAGATCTCGACGTCGATCCGGCGGGGCAGATTTTCGTCGGCGCGTGGGACGGCGCGGGCTTCAAGGGCGACCCCGGCAAGGGCTACGTCGGACGCATCACGCCGAAGGGTTGGACCTATCGCGCGCCCGCGGATTTCGCGGCGGCGAAACCCGCTGACCTCGTCGCGCTGCTCGCCTCGGCGAGCGCGACCACGCGTTTTTATGCGCAACAGGAACTGCTCGCGCGCCCCGCCGCCGTCGGCGTGGCGGCGAAACCCGCGCTCACCGCGCTCGTGAAAAAATCAACGCAGGCGCTCGCCGGGCGCGTCGCCGCGCTCTTCACGCTCGCCCAAATCGAAACCGATCCGCGCGTGCTGCTCGCGTTGGGCGAGGACGACGCGCTGCGCGAATTCGCCGTGCGCGCCGCGACGGATCGGCTGCCGCGCCTCGCGGTGACGAAGCTCTCGCTCACGCCGTTCACGAACACGCTTCAGGCCGGCACGCCGCGCCAACGCGCCGCCGCCGCCGTCGCGCTCGGCCGCCTCGGCCAGCCGGAAGCGGCGGCGGCGCTGCTCGCGGTCGCGTTCACCAAGCCCGACGATCGCGACGACGGAAATTTCACGCAGAAGGACACGCTCAAGGGCAACCGCGCGAGCCGCCTCACGCTGCCGACCACGCCGGGGCAGGAGCTGCGTTTTCATTTGGAGTCGACCGACACCATCGGCGAGACCGTGCAGATCGCGTTGAGCGAGGCGGCGTTCACGCTGGCCGACGGCAAAACCGTGAGCCTTGCGAGCCTCACGCCGCGTTCGGGCCGCGCGACCGTCGTGGCGCCGGCGGCAGCGGAAAATTCCGACGCGGCGGCAGCCGCAGCGGCAGCGTCCGCGAAGGGCGGCGATGGAAAGAAGAAAGGCAAAGGCGGCGGCGGCGCGGGTGGCGCGGGCGGACCGAGCGGACCGACGGTGACGTTGAGCGGACCGCCGCTCGTAATCTACGCGGTGCCGGCGGGCGCGGTGTCGTTTGCCGCGCGCGCCGTGAATGCGAGCCGCAACACGGATTCGTCGGCGGAGTTTTTCGCGTCGGCTGGGCGCGCGGGCGCGACGGTGTCGACGGCGTTTGCCCCGCGCCACGCCACGCCGAACTCCGGCATCGTGGTGCCGCACTTGGCGGCGCACGCGTTGATGAATCTGCGCGCGGTGGACGCGTGCCTCGCGGCCGTCGGCACGCCGCGCGAGGACCTCGCGCTCTGGGCGCTCTCCGGCCTGCACGAACTCGCCGCCGCCGACGGCCTGATCGCGCGGCTGCGGCCCGACATGGCGCCCGCGCTCCGCGACAAACTCCTCACGACGCTCGCGCGGCTCTACCATCAGGAGACGCCGTTCGACGGCCTTTCGTGGTGGTCGACGCGCCCCGACACGCGCGGGCCCTACTACCGTCCGATCACGTGGGCTGCTTCGCCGCGCATCGCGGAGGCGCTCGAGCGCGCGACCGTCGGCGCGACGCCCGCGCAACTCGATTTCCTCGCGGGCCTCAACGACCGTCACCGCCTCGGCCTCGCGAAACTCGGCACGCGCGAAGTCGCCGCGAAAGCGCTCGTCGCTCCCACCGTCGATCTCGCGAAAATCGCGGCGCAGAAAGGCGCGGTCGGCACGACGCCGCTCGAGGACGTGCTTCTCGCGGTGGACAAACTGCCGGCCAACGCCGCGCGCGGCGAAGCGTTGTTTGCGCAGCAAGGCTGCGTGGCGTGTCACGCGTTGAAACCGGGCGGCGCCGTGCTCGGCCCCTTCATGGGCCAGATCGGATCGATCATGAATCGCACGCAGATCGCGACGGCCATCCTGCGCCCGAGCGACACCATCGCGCAGGGTTTCCAGACGGTGAGCCTTACGCTCAAAGATGGCACGACGCGCGTCGGCTTCGCGACGGAAACGACGGCGGAAAAGATCGTGTTGCGCGACATGGCCGGCGCGGTGACGACGGTCGCGACGGCAAACGTGAAGGAGGAGAAACACCTGCCCGTTTCCGTGATGCCCGAGGGCTTGGCGAACGCGCTCTCGCTGGAGGACTTCGCGGCGCTGGTGCATTTCCTGGCGGCGCAGAAGTAGCGGCGAGCAGTTCAGTTGTAGGGCGGGGTCGCCGACCCCGCCGTCAGGATCTCCGCCGCGTGGGCGCGTGGGGGATTTCAAAACGCAGCCGGCGAACGGCGGAGTCGGGCGACCCCGCCCTACAACGAACCGGCGGGCAGGGACGCCGGCCGCTACGCAAGACCAGCTCGGGCCGTAGGGCCGCCGCTTGCCGGCGTGCCGTCGCGCTTTGCGCGCGCGATCGGGAATGGACGTTCGCTGTCGTTCGTCGGTGTGCAGCGCGAACGGCGGGGTCGGCGACCCCGCCCTACATCGGAACGGACTACGCGGGCTTCCGCGCGGTGAGCACGCTGCGGTCGGCGGTGGTTTCGGCGAACGTGAACTCGCCGAAGCCCGCTTCGCCGAGGAGCGTTTCCATCTCGGCGGTCGAGTAGCATTTGCCCTCGGTCACGCTCATCAGCAGCGCCGAGTAGGCGGCGACGGGCAGCGGGCCGGATTTGTCGACGTGCAGATGGCAATCGTGGATCGCGAGCAGGCCGCCCGGTGGCAGCGCGGCGAATGAGGCGGCGAAGAGCGGGCGCACCTTGGCGACATCCCAGTCGTGGATGACGTTGGAGAAGAGATGCACGTCGTGCCCGGCCGGCAGCGGATCGGAAAACATGTCGCCGGCGACGACCGCGACGCGCGAGGCGTAGCCGCGTTTTTCGATCATGCGACGCGCGATGCCGTCGACGGGCGCGCGTTCGAACACGGTCGCGGCGAGGTGCGGGTGCGCCGCGACGAGCGCGCACGCGTAGATGCCGGAGCCGCCGGCGATATCGAGGAGGCGTGTGCGGCCGGCGGCGGGGAATTTTTTTGCGAGCGCTGGACCGAGCGTGAAGCCGCGACAGTCCATCGCGGCGGTGAACGTGGTCGCGAACTCGTCCGTGAGCATCGCCTCGGTCCACGTTTTCTCGTGCTTGTAGCTGCCCCAGTTCGCCGGCCGATCCGTGCGGAGGATGGTGATGAAATCGCGGACGACGGGGCGCTCCTTGAGGGAGGCGTAGTAGGCGCCGAGGAAAAATGGCGACGTGGCGACGAGGAATTCGCGCGCGTGGTCCGTGACGGAAAACACGGCGCGCGGCGTGGCGTCGGTGCGGCGGACGAAACCCTGCGCGGTGAAGAGCGTGAGCATCACATCGGTCGGCCGCGCGTGCGTGCCGAGCGCGGCGCAGATGGCGGCGAGGTCGGCGGGTTGCGCGGCGAGGCGCGTGAAAAAATCGAACTCGACGATCGCGGCGGTGAGGAGATCGGCGGCGTAGAGGCCGTCGCGCGCGCGGAAGGACGGGAGCGGATCGGTGGCGGGCGCGAGCGTGAGATCGAGAGGGGCGGGCATGGGAGAGCGGGGCGGGGAGGAAAGTGGAATGGGAAGGGGAGGGGAAAGGGGATCGCTCAACGCTTCACGTCCAACGCGGAACGCTCAAGTGGTGGGGGCGGCGGAGGTAGCGGCGGGCGTCT
>JBEANZ010000100.1:0-3833 GCA_041165185.1 Verrucomicrobiota bacterium
CATGAACACGCCGCGGTAGGCCCGCGCCTGCACCCGATACACCCGCATGGTCGCCTCGGTGATGATCCCGAGCGCGCCCTCCGAGCCGACCGCGATCTGGTTGAGATCGGGACCGGCGGCGGCCTTGGGGACGGCGCGCGACTCGAGCGTGCCGACAGGCGTGACGAGTTTCAGCGCGAGGACCATGTCCTCGATTTTTCCGCGCGTGTCGGACTGCATGCCGGCGGAGCGCGTCGCGAGCCAGCCGCCCAGCGTGGAGAACTCGAAGGAGTCCGGGAAGTGCCCGAGCGTGAAGCCGGCGGCGTTGAGCGCGGCCTCGAGGTCCGGCCCGAGGATCCCGGCTTGCAGCGTGGCGACCCCGGAAATCGGATCGAGGGCGAGCAGGCGGTTCATCCGCCGCAGGCTCACGGTGACGACGGGCGCGGCGAGCGCGCGGCTTGGCTCGACCCCGCCGACGATGTTGGTGCCGCCGCCAAAGGGGATTAGTTTCGCGCCGGCGGCGCGCGCGACGGCGACGAGGCGTTCGACCTCGGCGTGCTCGGCGGGAAACACGACGACATCGGGCGCCCGCTCCACTTCGCCGCGCTGCGCGCGCAGCAGATCGCGGTAGCTCTTGCCGTAGGCGTGCAGGAGGCGATCGGGGTCTGCGCTCGAGACGTGCGCGGCGCCGAGCGTGGCGCGCAGGGCGGCGAGCAAGTCAGCCGGCGCACGGCTCGCCGGCAGCACGATTGTCGCGGGGTCGGCGACGGGGACGGTGTGCGTGGGCGAGAGCCCGAGGGTGCGGTGGATGAAGGGCCAGAGCTTCGGCAGGCGCGACGTGTCGGTGGCTCGGCCGGGATCGCCCCAACTGGAGAATGGCATCATGCGCATGGAGGTCGGGGAGCGGGGCGCCAGAGTTGAAACGCCGGGCCCACACGCAGGAACGCGCAGTCGGCCGCCGCCAGCAATGCGAAATCGCCGGGGCCGTCGCCGTAGGCGTGCAGCGTGTAGCGTTCGCGGGGGCCGAGGAGCGCGAGCAGGCGGTCGCGTTTGTGCGCCCCGTCGCAACTCGGCTCCGGCATCGCGCCGGTGAAGCGGCCATCCGGTCCGGTCGCGAGCCGCGTGGCCAGCACGTCCGTGATGCCTAGGCTCCGCGCCCACGGTTCCAGATAGAGGGCATAACCGCGGCTGACGATCACACAGCGGTCGCCGTGGGCGAGATGCGCGTGGATCCGCGCCATCGGCCCGGGCAACAAGTGCCGCGGAAGGCGCGTCCGCGCGAAATTCTCGGCGGCGTCGGCGACCTCGCGCTCGGCGCGGCCCGTGAAAACCGCACGGTTGATCCGATCGAGGCTCGCCTCGTGGCGCCAGCGGCGGCCGTAGGCGGCGAGCGCGGGGAGCTGGCGCACCCAAAACGCCGCATAGCGCGGCGTGCCGAGCAGCCGGTGGAAAAATCGCAGCCCGCTCACGCCGGCGCTGAGCGTGCCGTCGAAATCGAAGGCGGCGACGACCGGCGTCATGGCGCGGCGGCGGCCAGGGCGAGCAGCGCGTCGCGCACCCGCGCCGCGAAGTCCGGCCCGTCGGCGGTGGCGCGAAGCGGCCGGCCAAACGCGACATCGATGCGCCCGGGGCGCGGCCACCGCGCGCCCTTGCGCAGCGCGCGGTGCGTGCCACCGATCCAACAGGGCACGACGGGCAGGTCGGTTTGGGTGGCGAGGAAGGCGAGGCCGTCCCCGAAGGGAGCGAGTTCGCCCGTGCGCGAGCGGCTGCCCTCCGGGAAGAACACCACGATGCGCCCGCCGGCGCGGCACGCGGCAAGGTGCCGGAGATTTTCGCGCATCGGGTCGAGGCGGCCGGCGCGTTCCCACGGAATTAGGGGTAGCGCGCGCGTGGCCCAGCGGGCGAGGCGCGGTCGGGCGAAGAAATAATCCCGCGCGGCGGCAAACACGAGGCGGCTGCGCGCGGGGCCCGCGGAGGCGAGCAGCGCGAGGCTGTCGAGGTGGCTCGCGTGGTTGGCGCAGAGCAAGCAGGGCGCGTGGACGGGAAGGTGTTCCCAGCCGGTGACCCTCAGGCGGAACCACGCGCGCATCCCCGTCGTGAGCAGCCACGCGGCGGGGCGGCCCCACGCCGCCGCCGGCACGGGCGGCAGTGGCGCCGCGGGCGCCGGCGCCGCGGCTGGCCGCGATGCGGAGGCGGCGAGGGCCGCCACCACGAGCGCATCGAGATCGTCGAGGGTGCGCACGCGCGCGAGGGCCGTCTCGTCGAGCACGATGCCAAAGGCCGCCTCGATCGCGAGGACCGCCTCGAGTTTCCCGATCGAATCGGCGCCCGCCAACACGTCCGGGGCAGGGCCGGGCGCGCGGCCCGGACGCCCGGCGGCGAGATCGGCGAGCAACGCGCGCAGTGGCTCCCTAGGCATGACGGCTGGCCGCGGCCATCGGCGGGCGCGAGCCGGCGCGGGATCGCAGGGTCGCGGCGGGTGCCGCCTGCATTTCGGCCGGCGCGGGCAGCCAACCTTGGCGCATGAAAAACCGAAGATACGTCGCAAACATCGCGTGATCCA
The DNA here is from genome assembly GCA_041165185.1 of Verrucomicrobiota bacterium. GTDB lineage: Bacteria > Verrucomicrobiota > Verrucomicrobiia > Opitutales > Opitutaceae > JBEANZ01. Next base: position 2,543 of record JBEANZ010000100.1, read on the forward strand.
TTCGCGGAGGCACCAGACCCGCCGGCGCCAGCTCGGCCTGGGTCGCGGTCGAGTCGAACACGGGCCGGGGCGGTCGGGTGAACACTTCCGGGACCGGTGCCCCGAGGTGCCGCGGCACCTTGGTGAATAAACGCAGCAGCGGGCGCAGCGCGTTGGTCTTGCGCCGGGCGAATTCCGCCAGGCGGTGTTTCCATTCGGCGTAGGTCCGGAGTTCCAGCGGGTAGCCGAAGGCGCGCGCCGCGTGTCCGATGTCGGCCCACCGCATCGGCCGCGGGCTGGCTAGGTGAAACGTGCGCCCCGTCCCGACCGGCCCAGCCGCGAGATACACGATCGCGCGGCTCAGGGCGTCCACCGGCACCATTTCGACCTCCATCGGTTCGGCGGGCCACGCCCCGCCCTGAATCGATCCGATGAGCATCTTCACGATAAGGTTCTCCTCGTCGACGACGCCCGACCGGGAGTCCCCCATGATGAACGGCGGTCGGTAAATCGACACCGGTAGACCGCGCGCCCGCGCGCCCAGCATGAGCTGTTCGGCGACCCATTTTGTCTGCGTGTAGCCCATCACGCTGCCGCGGCAGTGTGCGGGCGCATCGGTCTCGCGCACGACGACGCCCCGGGCGGCGTCCGAGTCGAAGACCCCGGTGGTGGAAACGTAGTGCAGCGCCTTCACGCGCGTCCGCACCGCGAAGCGCAGCATCTCGCGCGCGCCACCGACGTTCGCCCCGCGCAACTGGCGGTAGGTCTGGTAGAAGTTGACGGTCGCCGCGCCGTGAAACACCGCCTCAATCCGGTCCGCCAGCGATTCGTAGGTCGCGGGCGGGAGGCCGAGGAGCGGTTCCGCCATGTCGCCGGGCACGCACTCCATGCGCCCTTCTTGCTCCGGCGTGAGGCCCAGGCCGTAGCGCTGGAGATTCGCCTCCACCCGCAACCGCGCCTCCTTCGTCGATCCCGCTCGCACGAGGCAAACGACCGTCGCCGGGCCGTGCGCGAGCAGGTCGCGCAAGAGGTAGGCGCCGAGAAATCCCGTGGCGCCCGTCAACAGAATGGCCCGCGCAGGAACCGGCGCCGGACGGGACCCGAGCGCGGGCACAATCTCGGCGTCGAGCTGCGCGTCGCCCGTCAAGTCAGGCTCGTCCGCCGCGCTTTCTTCGGGTGCTCGGAGCGGGCCAGTCCCGTGGTTCAAATGCATTTCGGGTGAATCGCGTGATTAGTGAAACGGCCGAATCTCAACGCAAGACTCTAAGCAATGGCGGCGCGCGCGCACCGCCAATTCTCCGAGTGGGCTAAG
>JBEANZ010000101.1:0-9450 GCA_041165185.1 Verrucomicrobiota bacterium
CGTCGGTTCATGACTTTCCTTTCGGGCTCGCGGGCAGCCTAGAGATTCTCGTCGCTTTTCGCTTCGAGTTTTTGGCGTTCGGTGCCGCCGGTGGCGGGTTGCTTGGCGGCTTTGCGTTTGCCCTCGGCCGGGGCGCCTTTCTTGGCGGTGGGATCGTAGGCGGGATTGGGTTTCGGTGTGACGGCCTTGGTGTCGGTGAGGAATTTTTCGATCAACGCGTCCATCTGTTTCACGCGCGCGGGCTGCGCGGCCGTCAGGTCTTTGGTTTCGCCGAGATCGTCCTTGAGATTGTAGAGGCGGTAACCGTGCGCGCCTTTTTCGCCGTCGTGGAAGAGCCGCATGAGCTTCCAGTCGCCGTCGATCATGGTGACGGCGGGCGGCAACACGTCGGGCACGGCGGGGTTGTGCGGAAAATAGGTGAAGATTGGCGGATGCTGGAACGGTTTGCCGGCGAAGGCATCCGCGACGTTCACGCCGTCGAAGATTTGACCGGGCTGCGGCTTGAGGCCGAGCAGGTGGACGAACGTGGGATAGAAATCCTGGCTCTGGATGATCGCGTCGGTGCGGCGGCCGGGCTTGGTCACGCCGGGCCAGCTCACGACGCAGGGGACGCGCACGCCGCCTTCGTAGATGGTGGCCTTGCCGCCACGGAGCGGCCGGTTGCTGGTCGGCGTGGTGTCGTCGATGGTGTTATACATGTTTCCGCCGTTGTCGGAGTAGAACACGAAGGCGGTCCGCGCGGTGAGGCCGAGGCGGTCCACGGCGTCGAGCAGTTTGCCCACGGCATCGTCCATCGACTCGACCATCGCTGCGTAGGTGGGGCTGCGCTGCGCGTCCTTGGGATTGATCGTGGCGCGGTATTTTTCGATGAGCTTCTCCTTGGCGTTGAAGGGGGCGTGGACCGAAAACTGCCAGTAGTTCATAAAGAACGGGCGGTCCCTGTTTTGCTCCATCCACTTCACGGCCTCCTCGCTCATGCGGTCCTCGATGTGTTCGAACGGATAGTTTTCCTTGAAGTCCTTGAATTTCCACGGCGCGACAAAACTGCCCGCGGGCGCCGGACCGGCGTGGTGCGGCAGGTCCACGTCGAAGCCTTGCTGCAATGGCGAATACGGCTCCGGCCCGAGATGCCATTTGCCGAAGTGGCCCGTGGCGTAGCCGGCCGCTCTGAACGCCTCGGCGAGTGTGTAGTAGCTCGTGTCGAGACGGGTGGCGCTGTCGCAGATCAGCGCCTTTGCCGCGGGGCCGGCTTTGTCTTTCACTGTCGCCTGCAAGCGCACTTCCGGCACGTGGCAGACGGGCGCGGTGATGCCGATGCGCGCGGGACTCTGGCCGGTCATGATGCTGGCGCGCGTGGGCGAGCAGAGCGGGCTGGCCGAGTAGGCGCGCGTGAAAACGGTGCCGCGTTTCGCGAGGCGCTCAAGGTTGGGCGTCTTGTAGTATTGCGTGTGGCCGTAGAGCGTCGTGTCGGCCCAACCGAGATCGTCCGCGAGGATGAAGATGACGTTGGGCGTGGTGGGTGTGGCGGCGGTGGCGGCTACTGCGGCGGCCGGCGCGGTGGCGGTCGCGAGTGACAAACCGGCAACCTGGGAGAGCAGGCGGAGGAGGGGTTTCATTGTTTGGAGCGTTGCTGGGTATTTTTCGGAGGGCGGGTCGGAGACCCTGCCCTACTTTTCAGAATCTGAACGTGCTCGTGAACTGGTAGGTGCGCGGCTCCCGGAGCGTGTAGATCGCGGTGCTGGGGCGGTGCGTGCCATCACGCCGATCGACGATGTGCAGCGGGTAGATGGTGTTTTCATCGAGCACATTCTTGACGTTGAGCTGCAGGGTCCAGTCGAGGCGATTTTGGAAGACCTTGCGCCGGTAGGTCAGCCGCGCGCCGTAGTTGGCGTAGGCCGGCGCGTAGTAGGGTTTCGAAGGCACGATGAGTGGATTCACCGGCCGGTCGTCTACTTGAAATCCGGCGATCGCCTTGCCGCGGGCGTTCATCGTCGCCCCGGCGGAAAAGCCCTTCAGCACGCCGTCGAAATCGTAGCTTTGCACCGTGTTGAGGGTCCAGCTGGCGGCAAAATGCGAGTTGGGGGACGACTCAAGCTTTTGAAAATTCGCGAGCGTGGTCTCGAGATCCGTGACGGCCCGCGCCACGGTGACGCCGCCCACATTCAGGTTCTGCCACTCGGGATGGGATTTGATGATCGGCAGATACTCGGCGAGAAACTGGGTGATGAAAACCCCGCGGTCCGTCGCGGTTTGTTTGCCGCGCTGACTGCCGTTGAGAACCATGCGCCAGTTTTTCGTCGGACGCGCGGTGAGCGAGAGTTCCCAGCCCTTTGAGGTCCGGCTCACGTTATCAAACCAGTTGACGCGCGTGATTTGGTAGGGAGGTAGATCGTATTTGGGATCCCCGGTGAAGGTCTGCACGGCGTTGAAGATGGCGCCGACCTGATTGAAATCCCCCCACGTGCCGCTCGCGATCAACTCGGCCGCGTTCTGGTTGCTGTTGGTGTAGTAGACGGCGTCGAGGAAGAGCCGGCGCTCGAAGAATTCCATCTTCACGCCGTAGTCCCGGCCCTCGCCGGAAGGATTCGGCAGCAGATTGCCATACCGATTGATGGTGGAGTCATTGATGTTGAGATTATTCGAGGCGTTGTAGCTGAAGCTCAGCCACGGCCGGGCGTGAAACACCACGCCGCGCGTGGCGGTGTGGCCGCTCCGCGTTCGGCGGCTGTTCGGCAGGTATTTCCTGAGATCGACCTGGTCGCCGCTCGGCCGGAAACCATTTGCGTCGGTGAGGGCGTTGAAATCCGTGGCGATCCCGCTCCACGTGGTGCTGGCGTCCTGCCGGAGCCCGGAGGTGACGACGATGCGATCCTTCCAGAAAAAACTCTGCGTCGCGACGGCCCACGTCTTGATGATGGCTTCGCTCATGTTGAGACCCTGCTGCGAAAGAAAACCGGGCGTGATGACTCCCGTGCCCGCTCCGGGCGGTGGCGTCGCGCCCCGATACAGCACCGGGAATTTCAGATACTCGCCGCCGGCCGCCGTGCCGATCACGCCCTTCGCGGGATCGACATAGTGGCGGAAGATGAGTTGGTTCGCGGCGTTCGAGATGGCGGTCGCGGCTCCCGTGGTGGCGAGCGGCGTGGTGTTGTTCAGCCGATTGTTGCTGCTCCAGTCGCTGGTGTGGGACTGCTCGTTGAACACCGCGAGCTGGTGCCGGCCGAGGGCGGCGAGCCAGCGGTGTTTCGACCGCGTGAAATCCAAATTGTAGGACGCGGTCACCCGGACATTTTCCGCTTGGTTGGGGTTGTCGATCCGCGTGGTGCCGGCTTCGACGTAATACAGGCCGACGTTGGGATTGGGCTGGCCGTTGGGCAACTGGGCGTTCGGGTCAGCGTAGAGAAAGTCGTTTTGGCCGACGAGGCCGTTCAACGCGATGAGACGGTTGTCGAGTTTGTTGTAGGCGATCTCGAAAAAGAAATCCCGGGTCACTTCCTGCTCCAGGAAGACCGAGTAGGTCTTGTAGTTGTGCAGCCGCAGGGCGGTGTTGCCAAAGTTGCTGGCGAACGTGGGGTAAATCGAGTCGTTCACCAGCGAGAGCAGATTGGTCCCGTTGACGACGTAGCCATTGGCGAACGAAGGCTTCACGGTTTGGCCGGTGTTGTTGAGGCTCTGCGTCGGAAGCCGCGTGCCGGCCCGGGAAAACTGCGTCGAGACCAGACCGTTGGTGGTATAGTTCACCGTGCCGGCGGGTTTGCCGGTGGTGGTGTTGGAGAAGGTCTGGATGATCGGCCGGCCCGCGGCGATCCACGGTGTGACGGCATCGTAAACGGGCCAGGGGCGCACGGCCGGCACGTTGATCAAACCCTTTTCAAAATTTGCGCGGAGCGTGGTCTTCTTGAACGGCGTGAACGTCGTGGTCAGAAAATGCCGGCGCTGGAAATTCTCGGTCGGAGGGCGAAACGTGTGCTGCGTCTCGTAGAGCCCGGAGTAGCGCAGGGCCAGCACGCCTGGCTTGACGACCTGATTGTGGTCCAGCGTGCCGCGAAACGTGCCTCGCTGATCGATCTGATACGTGACGGTGGTGGCGGTCTTGTTGGTCTTGCCGCGCTTGGTGGACGACACAAAGGCTCCGGCGGCGTTGCCCAAGCCGAAGAGGATGGAATTCGGTCCGCGCGTGAAGGTCAGGCTCTCGGTGTTGAAGCGGTCGTTGGGAATGTTCGTGCCGAAAAAATCTTGGCTGACCGTCGACGTGGATCCGCCGCGGGTGACGAACTGCTGATTGCCGACGTTGATAAAATCGTTGCCGCCGCCCGTGGTGTCGCCGGTCGCCGCGACAAACGGATCGGTGTTGGGCGCGAAGGCCATCAGGTCGTTGATGCTGGTGGCACCGAGATCGTCCATCATCTGCTCCGTGAAGATCGTCATGGCCGACCCGATGTCCTTGATGTCGGTCTTGAGCCGCGTGCCGTTGAGCGTCTGCGTGGCGAGGTAGCCTTTGTCGGCGGAGGAATCCACGACGAACGGGGACAACTCAACGGCAACCGCCTCGGCCGCGGCCGTCGGCTTCGGCGCGGCCGGAGTTTGGGCGAACAACATCTGCGAGAGCGCGAACGCCACCAAGCAGGCGAGAACGGGAGCGCGCCGCACGCGAGGTGATCGATGCAAGCGAGGTCTCATGACGGCGGGGTTGGAGATGCGGGGCACGGACTGAGCGGTTGAAGTTCAGCGTGCGATCGGATCGCACGGGATTTGGCCGAGAGTCGCGAGGGTTTGGTTTTCTCCGGCACAGCGCACTTGCTACTGGCGGAAATTGACGCCGAAGAAAAACTGCGGGCTCAAGATGAACGTCCGGTTGGCCCGCCCAAAGCCAAACTGCCGCTGCTGATCCGGCTGCTTCAGCACATTCACGACATCCGCGTAAACGCTGACGCGGCGGTTGACGTTGTAGAGCGTCTTGAGATCGAGCGTCGGCCGCGCGGCCGCGTAGACCGCGCGCGATTCGTTCGCGTTGTAGGTGATGAGGTATTTGTGGCGGTAGTTGAACGTGGCGCGCAGGTTCACTTGGCTCCGGATGTAAGAGACGCCGAGGTTGCCGAGGAACGGGTTGAAGCCGGCGATGCGCGGGTTGGGCACGCGCGCGATGGCGTCGCCCTCTCCGTAGCTGCCCTTCGCATCCATCCATGTCGCGTTCGCAAACGCGCCCAGACCTTTCCAGATGCCCGGCAGGAACGTCCACTGCTGGCTGTAACTCACCTCGATGCCCCGCACCTTGGCCGCGCCCCCGTTGGTCTGGCTCGTCCGCGTGAACCCGGCGTAGTCGCCGTTGAAGCCATTATTCTGGCCCGTGCCGACCACTTCGCCGCCGGCGGTGTAGATGAATTTTTCGATGTCCTTCTGAAAGGCGCCGACCGTCAGCAGACCGGCGGGCTCGAAATACCACTCCGCCGACACATCGTAGTTTTGCGCGCGCTGCGGCTCCAGGCTGGGATTGCTGGTGGAGAGAGTCTGGTTGTCCAGATCGACCGCCGTGTTGGGAACCAACTGGCCGATATTCGGGCGGCCGATGTTTTCGGAATAGCTGAAGCGCGTGAGAAGATTGCGGTTGAACTGATATTTGAGATGCACGCCGGGCAGCACGCTCGTGTAGCGGCCGCTGCTGCGCATCCGGCGGCCGAATTCCTCGTCGGCGCGGCGGCGGATTTCGGCCTCGGTAAGCGTGCCCACAAAGGCGGCGCGGCGCGCCCGCTCCGCCGGCGTCACCAGTTGCAGGGCGCCTTCGCCCTCGGTCGCGGTGCGCTCCACGCGAACGCCGGTGAGCACGCCCAGTTTTCCGATTTGCACGTGACCCATGAGATACGCCGCGCGGATTTCCTCGGTGAACTGCTGATGGCCCACGCGTTCGTCCATGAGATCGGTCGCCAACTGCCGCTGCCAATACGTCGGATTGGCCGCGATGAACGGATCGAGATTGTTGGGTCGCCCGTTCGCTTGCAGCGCGGGGAACGGCGGTGCGCCGTAGCGCTTCAGCCGCGTGTCGGGAAACGGCAGGTTCAGCAAACCGAACTGGGCGAGGTTGTCGTCGTTGGCGCCGCCGCGCGCAGCGTTTGGCCCCATGACGCCATCCGGTCCGAGATAGGCCGTGCGATACGGCGTGTTGTCGAGGTCGCGCGACTGCTCGCGAATGCGCAGGCCCGCCTTGATGAACGCCGGCCAGCGGGTCTCAAAGCGCTGCTTCACGTTGACGGCGGCTCCGCGATAGTTGTCCCACGCCGCCCGACGCGTGCTGGTGTAGGCGTTGGTGGAATAATTCGAGAGCGTGTTCCAGTCCGGGCCGCCGGTCTGCGTGATGCTCGGAAAAAAGGGATCGTCCTTGCGGAGGGTGAAGCCGACGCCGCGCACGGTGTAGGTCAGCGTGTTGTTGCCCGGATAGTCGGACTTCGACTTCGAGGAATACACGTCGTAGTCGAGATCGAGCAACCGATAGCGGTGCACACCGCCGGCGTTCAGCGTCGCGGTCTGGCCGATCTTGTATTCGACGAGCGAACTGATGGCCGCGGTGCTCGCGACTACGGCACGCACCTTGGTTTCGTAATCGGTGAAGCCCGGAGTAATGCCGCCGGTGCCGGTGAGATTGCCCGCCGCATCGACGGTGGCGAGCGCCTGATTGGTCTGCCACGTCACCTGGCTGCGATCCGAATGTTCGACGTGTTTGTTGTTTTGGAAATTGGCGAAAAAGCGCACCTGGTCGGTCAGCTTGTAATCCAGCCGCAGACCCGCTCCAGAGCGCGCCCGGACGGTCCGCGTATCCTGCACCGTGAGCAGGTATTGATAAGCCGGCCCTTCAACGCCGAGAGGCAGCAATTGGTGGCCCTGCGTGGATTGGTCGAAGATTGAGCCGTGCGGCCGATAGGCGAGATTGAGGCTGACGCCGAGCCGGCCGCCAAAAACCTCGGAGTAAGTCAGCGAGGCGTTGGGCCGCGCCTTGTCCCGCGGATCCGCCACGCGCCAGATGGCGCCCACCGATCCGCGGATGCGACGCTCGGGCGAGCTGTCAAACGCGCTCTTCGAGACGAGATTCACCGCCCCGCCGATCGAGTCGCCATCCATGTCGGGAGTCGGCGATTTCGTGACTTCGATCCGCTCGATGGCATCGGCGCTGACCGTCTGAAACTGAAATTCGCGCGTCGCGCCCGCCGAGGCCGCGTCCGCGAGACGATTTCCATCCTGCGTGATCGCGCTGAGGTTCTGGCTCAAACCGCGGATGCGCAGGTAGCGCATGTCGCCGCCGAGGGACTCCGCCTCGACTCCCGGCAACCGCATCGCGAGGTCCGCCGGATTTCCCGCGAGGCCGCCGAAGGCGTCCGCAGAGACGATGTTCTTCAGCCCGTCCGACTGACGCTGGAGCGTGATGGCCTTGGCATTTCCCTCGCGCTCGCTCGCCACGACGAAGGAGCCCATCAGGTAGATGTCCGAAGTCAGGCCGACATTCTGACGGGTGGGCGTCTGCGCCGAGACGCCGGCCGGAACGTCCACCGTTTTCAAGCCGGTGTAGGAGACCGAAAGCACCACATTTCCGGTGGAAAGGTTGTCGAAGCGATACTGGCCGAGGCTGTCGGTGGTCACCTCGCGCCCCATGTCCTTGAGCACCACGCGGGCGCCCTCGAGCGTGGCGCCCGTGGCGGAGTTCGTGACGACGCCGGTCAAGGTGCCACCCTGACCGAAGGCCACCGAACCGAGGAGAAAACTCAAAAACAGAACACAGACCCGAGCGGGCGCGCAACGCGTGACGGCCACGGTGAACAGGGAAGTAGGTTTCATGGGATTTGGGAGCAGAGCAGAGGATGGCCGCTGTCCGTCGAATGAATGCCCTCGTCTGTGGAGTGCGGCCTGGTGGCTGGGTTCGAGCGCAGGCCCATGTTTACCGGGCCGGCACGCCTCAGAAATCGAACGAGTTGGACAGCTCCCACGTGCGGGGCTGGGCGACGCCCCAGACTTTCGACTGGTCGGGGTTGATGGAAATTTGGCGGAGGCCGTGTTCGCCGAAAAGATTCTGGGCGTTGAGCTGGATTCTCCACTGCACGCGGTCGCGGTAGATTTTTTTGCGGTAGCTGGCGAACGCGCCGCCGGAGAGCGTCGAGCTGCGGATGAAGGGGCGGCTCGGGTCGGAGACGGTGCCGGCGTAGTTGTCGAGGCCGCCGATGTTGAAGGTCGTGTTGAGCAGCGCGAAGCCGACAATCTTGCCCTGCTCCCAGCTCGCGTTGCCGCCGATCGAGACGCCCTTCAGCGGGCCGCTGCGGAAGGCGTAGCTCGTGACGAGCTTGAAGGTGTATTCGGAGATGCCGGGATTGGAGGTGCCTTCCTTCAGGATGTTGCCGACGTAATTTGCCGCGACGGCGTTCGCGAAATTTGTGCTGATGAGCGTGGCCGTGCTGGGACGGGCGTTGGTCGCGCCGTCGGTGCGCAGGCCCTCCTGAAAATATTTCCGGTAGAACGGCGCGCGCACGGCGAGGAACTCGCCGAGCTCGCGGCCGACGTTGGTGCTGACGTTTTTGAGTTTGCTCGCGTTGAACGCCATCCGCCAGCCGGGCAGCGGCGTGTAAACGATCTCGGTCTCGAGGCCCTTCGAGACGGAGTCCTCGGTGGCGGAGACGTCGAGCGGGCGGTTGTATTCCGTGGTGATTTTGCCGCTCGGGCCGAAGGTGGACCACTCGGCGAGGCGGCCGGTCGCGGCGAGCGCCTGATAAATTTGATCCTCGACGACCTCGACGCGGAGGCTGGCGGTGCTGGCGGCGCCGCCGCTGCTGGCGAGGTTCTGCGAGGAGTTGTAGGCGGAGACGCGGAGGTTCAGCTTGCCGTTAAAGAGATCGAGGCCCGCGCCGATTTCCTTTGTGATGCCGTTTTGCGGGGCGATGGGGCGGAAGAGGCTGTCGGTGCGCGAGGCGGTCGCGGCGAAATTCTCCGAGCGGCTGCCGAAGACGCGCAGCCAGTTCGTCGCGTGGAAGACGATGCTCTGCGTGGCGGTCGCCTTGCCGTTGGCGAGTTGCGGGATGGAACTCTTGACGTAGTCGGCGCGCGTGGCGCCCGTCAGCGGCTCGGCGGTCGAGACGAGGTTGTGCGTGAACGCGTCCACGTTGTCTTTGCGCCAGCCGAGGAGCGTGACGATTTTTCGTTTCCAGAAAAAGCTCTGCAACGAGGCGCCCGTGCCGTCGTTTTTCTGGCTCGTGAAATTACGACCGCCGCCGACGAGCTGGTTGGAAGTCTGAAGTGGCGTGGGCGACTGCTTCCACGTGCGGGTCGTAGAATCGTAATAGGTGTAGTTGTAGGCGCGGTCGGCGGTCGTGGCGGTCGTGGTGGGAAAACCCGTCAGGCGCAGGCCGGTGTCGCCCACCTGCACGGGGTCGCCGATATACCAGAATTGATAGAGGTGGCGCGACGCGGCGGTGAGGC
>JBEANZ010000102.1:0-5352 GCA_041165185.1 Verrucomicrobiota bacterium
GTTTTCCGTCTTCGGCAACAAGCAGGGCCTCCTCCTCGGCCGCACCGACCAGTCGATCTTCCAGGTCACGCGCAACACCACGCAGGCCTCCAGCAATCTCACCGGCGGCACCACCTCGTCCTACGCCGCCTTCAACGATCTCTCGCACATCGCCTACGCCGGCGAAGTCATCCGCCCCGTCAACGACGGCCTCTTCCAGGAATGGTCCACCGGCCACTACGCCGTTTATCAGGGCAGTTGGTGGAAGAACCGCATCACCACCCTCGCCGGTTTCCGCAACGACCGCTACATGGTCCGCGATCTCCAATACGATTTCGCGAAGGCCAACACCGCGCTCCCCGACAGCGATGTCGCCAACTGGGTCCGCAGCGCCACGTTCAATCTCGCCGCCGCCAACGCCGCGCCCGGCGCCGTCCCGAAGGTCAACGGCTACCGCCACGGCGGCAACGTCCAGCACGAGGACGGCCCGACGTTTGGCCTGAGTTTCAAGATTTCCGACGCTCTCAGCGTTTACGGCGCGGCGGCGACGGGCGTCTTCCCCAACACCGGCCAGCGCGACGGCAACGGCAATCCGTTCAACGCCGAGCGCAGCGAGAGCCGCGAGGTCGGCCTGAAGTTCGATCTCTTCAAGAACGCGTCCGGCCGCGCGCGCATCTCCGGCACCGTCTCCGCCTTCAAGGTCGATCGCGAAAACGCGATCTACAATCTGTTCTGGGCGCCGCAGGGCCGCAGCAACGACCGCCAGCGCTCGCGTGGCTTCCCCACCGCGCGCGTCTCCGGCACCGGCCCCAACGCCTACTCCGTTTCCAACTCCGGCTTCCAGGACTTCGAGACTTCGCTCCCCATCACCTACCTCGTCCCGATCGGCTACGTCGCCGCCGCCGATCTCGCCTCGCCGCGCGTCAGCGGCGCGCCGCAACAGGGCGGGTTTCTCCTCGTGGATTACGCCTCGCTCGGCACCGCCGCCGCCGATCCGCTGCGCCGCGCGCTCGACGCCGCCGCAAACGACACCACGAACCTCACCGCGCTCCAGACCGGCGCCGTCGGCACCGGCGCCACCGGCCTCTACGCCAACAACGGCTACTTCGCCAACCGCAACTCCGACACCGCCTACAACGACCAGTCGAAGGGCGTCGAGGCGCAGCTCTATCTCAACCTCACCGACAACACCTCGACCGTGATCACGTTCACGCACCTCGTGCAGGGCGTGACCGGCGGCTTCAAAATCGGCGACCAAGTGAAGAGCACCGAATACGACTCGTGGTGGAACTACATGGGCATCCCCCTCGCCACCCGCGCCGCCAACCTCAACGAGGCGAGCTACGATTTCTCCGGCCAGATCAAGGGCGCCCGCACCTCCGACAACCCGCGCAACTCGATCTCCGTTTGGAACAACCACAAGCTCAACGCCGGCGGCTGGCTGCGCGGCTTCGAGCTCGGCGCCGGCGTAAACTGGATCAGCCAGCGCCAGAGCGAGGTCACGATCAACAACGGCGCGCGCGATCTGAAGCTCTCCGAAAACGTGCGCTTCAAGCCCGCGTTTCCCTCGCACACCACGGTCAACGCCGCCCTCGGCTGGCGCGGCACGCTCGCCAACCGCAAGTGGAACGTCCGGCTCAACATCAACAACCTCCTCAACGATCAGAAGGACGCCGCGTTCGGCGCGAGCACGCTCAACATCGATCCCGCGACGGGCGCGACGGTCGCCTCCACGACCGCCGGCGCGCAAAGAATCACGGTCCCCGAGCGCGTCGTCCGCTACTTCGATCCGATCAGCTTCCGCTTCACCGCGGGCACGAGTTTTTGATCCGAGTCGTGGACGAGGCGTCCCGCCTCGTGTGGCCTTTCCTCCGCGCCGCGCCGACGCCACGCCGGCCACGGCGGGCCGCGTTTGATTCCAGTTCCACGAGGCGAGACGCCTCGTCCACGACTGGCGACCGCGCGCTTGCGCGGCCCGCGATGCCCCGTCCATTCACGCATTGCCCCCGTCCCCGTCCCCCGCCACTCGTCACGCCTCCCCACCCATGAAAACCTCCTCCGCCTCCCTCCTCCTCGCTTCGCTCGCGCTCGCGTCGCCCCTTGCCGCCCAGAACGGCAAACCCGACGCCGAGGGCTTCCTCCGCGACTGGCTCGTCCTCGCGCCCCTCTCGATCGGCGAGAGTTCGGGCGGCGACGAGATCGACAAGAAGCAGTTCGCCACCGAGGCGCAGCCCGCCGCCACCGAGGGCGCCGTGCAGTCGTTTGGCAGCAAGGAGCTCGCGTGGCAGAAGGTCGCGAGCAAGAATTTCTACGTCGACTTCAAGGAACTGCACCCCGACCAGAGCGAGCATGTCGTCGCGTGGGCCGTCGCCTACGTGGTCTGCGCCGAGGAGAAATCCGGCCTCACCCTCAAGATGAACAGCAACGACCAGGGCAAGGCCTACCTCAACGGCAAGGAGCTCGTGAAGTTCACCGACACCCGCACGCTTGAGAAAGACGCCGAGGATTCCGCCGCCAACGTCACGCTGAAGAAGGGCGTCAACGTCGTCGTCCTGAAAGTCGTGAACGAGGAGAACAACTGGCAGGGCAGCCTCCGTTTCCTCGACGCCGCGGGCAAGCCGTTCACCGGTTTCACCGTCGCGACCAAGCCGTAACCGCCCCGCGCGCTCCGACTTCGTCGTCCAAGTGCGCAGTCCGAGTTCGTAGTTCCGCCTTTAGGCGGTTCAGGGATTCCCCGGAACCGGCTAAAGCCGGAACTACGAACGCAAACCCGTCCCCCGCACTCGTCCAAATGCGATCGCGCCCGGATTTCTCTCCCGGCTTTCCCCCGCCGCGAAATCCGTTCGCCAAGCGCCACGACGCTTCCCACGTTCGGCGCGCCCCATGAAAAAACCCGCGCCGCTCTCCCGTCGTCGTTTCCTGCGCCACTCCGCCACGCTCGCCGCCACCTCGCTCGTCGCGTCGCGCCTCCCCGCCGCCGACGCGTCCGCGGCTGCCACCGCCGGCCTCGCCGCGCCCGCCGCGCCCTTCCGCAGCGCCTGGGATCGCGCGCTCGATCGCGTCTGGCTCGGCGCGGAGTATTGGGCCAATCCGCTGCAGGACTGGCGCGTCGCCGCCGGCCGCATCGAGTGCGTCCGCGCCGCCGCCGATCGCAACGTCCACCTCCTCACGCGCCAGCTCGCGCCGCGCGCCGGCACGCTCGATCTGCGCGTGCGCCTCGGTCGCGTCGGCGGCGGCCCGCTCGCGGGCGCGGGCTCGGCGGGTTTCCGCCTCGGCATCCTCGGCACGCTGCGCGACCACCCCGAGTTGCACGATTTCCGCAACAACCTCTGGCCCGCCGCCGGCGCGGGTTTCTCCGCCGGTTTCGCCGGCGATGGCTCGCTGTTCCTCGGCCGCCCTGGCGCGCCCGACTCCGCCCCGCTCGATCTCGCGCGTGAGTCGCTCGAGCTGCGCCTCGCGGTCGCGCCCGACGGCGCGACTTACACGGCCGTGCTGTCCGCGCACGACGCCGCCGACGGCCGCTCGCTCGCCGAGGTAAAACTCGCCGGCCTCGCCGCCGACACGCTCGTGGGCAACCTCGCGCTCGTCGCCAATTTCGCCGCTCCCGGCGCCGCCAACGCCAAGGGCAAAGCCAAGGCCAAAGCCGCGACGAAAGCCGCCACCGCCGCCCCCGGCGTGGGCCTCGGCCAATTTTGGTTCGCCGACTGGCGCGTCGCCGGCACCAAGCTCGCCGCGAACGACGCCCAGACCTTCGGCCCCATCCTCTGGTCCCAATACACGCTCAGCCGCGGCACGTTGAAAATCTCCGCGCAGATGCCGCCCCTTGGCGCCGCCGACTCCGGCACCGTGCGCCTGCAAATCCCCGCCGCCGCCCCCGGTGCCTGGCAAACGATCCGCGAGGAGAAAATCCATCCCGAGGCCCGCACCGCCACACTGCGCGTCGACGGCTGGGATGCGACAAAGGACACTCCTTACCGCCTCGCCTACACGCTCCGCGCCCGCACCGGCGCGCCCACCGAGCACCACTGGACCGGCACCATCCGCCACGATCCGGTCGAGCGCGACGTGCTCACGGTTGCCGACGTGTCGTGCAACATCCACGCGGTTTTCCCGAACGTCCCGCTCGTGCGTAGCATGGCGCGGCTCGACCCCGACCTCCTCGCCTTCGTCGGCGATCAGTTTTACGAGAGCACCGGCGGCTACGGCGTGCAGCACGAGCCGCTCGACGCCGCGATGCTCGATTACCTGCGCAAATGGTATTTCCACGGCTGGACCTGGCGCGAACTCATGCGCGACCGGCCGAGCCTCTCGCTCCCCGACGACCATGACGTTTACCAAGGCAACATCTGGGGCGAGGGCGGCGCGGGCCGCGTCACCACGCAGGAAGCCGGCGGCTACGATCTGCCGGCCGCGTGGGTCAACGTCGTCCACCGCACGCAGACCTCCCACCACCCCGACCCCTACGATCCCACGCCCGCGAAGCGCGGCACGATCAACTACTACGGGCCGCTCACCTACGGCCGCGTGAGCTTCGCGATCCTCGCGGATCGCCAGTTCAAGTCCGGCCCCGAGGGCAAGGTCCCGCCCACCGGCGATCGCGGCGACCACGTGGTCAACCCCGCCTTCGATCCCGCGACCGCCGATCTGCCGGGGCTCTCCCTGCTCGGCGAAAAACAGGAACAGTTCCTCCGCGAGTGGGCCGCCGACTGGCGCGGCGCCGATCTCAAGGCCGCGATTTCGCAGACGGTGTTCACCGCGATGGCGACGACGCATGGCGGCAACCACGAGGTGCTCATGGCCGACTACGATGCCAACGGCTGGCCGCAAACCGCGCGCCGCCGCGCGCTGCGCGAGCTGCGCAAGGCCTTCGCCGTCCACCTCGCCGGCGACCAGCACCTGCCCGCCGTCGTCCACTACGGCATCGACGCGCACCGCGACGGCCCGGTGGCCTTCGCCGGCCCCGCCGTGAATGTCGGCTATCCGCGGTGGTGGGAGCCGGCGAAAACCGGTCGCAACCAAAAATCCCGCAACGAAAAACTCACCGGCGATTTTCTGGATCACTTCGGCCACCCGCTCACCGTGCTCGCCGTGAAAAACGGCCCGCCCACGCCGCCCGCCGGCGTGCTCGCCTCCGTCAACGCCAAGACCAGCGGCCTCGGCGTCGTGCGCTTCCACAAGCCCCGCCGCACGATCACCTTCGAGTGCTGGGCCTACTCGGCCGACGTCGCGCAGCCCGGCACGCAGATGGACACATGGCCCGTGACCGTCGCCCAGCTCGACAACTACGCCCGCCCGCCCGAGGCGTTTCTCCCAACGCTGAAAATCTCCGGCGCGAAAAATCCCGTGGTGCAAATCTACGAGGAGAAATCCGGC
>JBEANZ010000103.1:0-22052 GCA_041165185.1 Verrucomicrobiota bacterium
CCGCGCACGTGGCCGAACAGCTCGCTCTCAAACACGCCCTCGGGCAGCCCGCCCATGTTGACCGAGATGATGGGTTTGCCGGCGCGCGCGGAGACGGCGTGCAGCGCCTGCGCGACGAGGCCCTTGCCGGTGCCGTTTTCGCCGGTGATGAGGACGTTCGCATCCGACGGGCCGACGCGCGCGATCATGTCGAGCACGGGGCGCATCGCGGCGGACTGCGCGATGAGCGTGGGGCCGGGCTTGCCGCCGGTGCGCAGGAGCTGGTTCTCCTGCTGGAGCCGGCGGTAGGCGCGCACCGCGCTGCCGAGCTCGATCTGGTTGCGCACGATGGCGAGCAGGCGCGGGTTGTCCCAGGGCTTGGTCACGAAATCGCGCGCGCCGCGGCGCATCGCCTCGACCGCGACGTCGACGCTCGCCCACGCCGTCATCACGACGACGGGGAGCGCGGCGTCGAGCGCGGCGAGTTTTTGCAGCAACTCGAGGCCTTCCTGGCCGCTCGTGGTGTCGCGCGCGTAGTTGAGGTCCATCAGCACGAGCGCGAAGTCGCGCGACTCGACGGCCTTGAGCACGGCGGCGGGGGACTTGACGGCCTCGGTCGCGAAGCCCTCGGATTTCAACAGGAGGCGCAACGCCTCGAGCACGTCGGCTTGATCGTCGGCGATGAGGATGCGGCGGGCGGGCGCGTCGGACATGGGGCGAGTGACGGGAGGGCGGCGGAGCGTGTCAAGGGAACCGGCTCACGCCGCGTAGGCGAGGCGCGCGCGGCGCAGCAGCGGCACGCGCACGCTCGCGGCGGCGCCGATGCGGTCGCGCGTGCGGTCACGGCCGTAGTCGGCAAACGCGAGCAGCGCGAAAAACGCGGCGACGTAGGCGGCGAGGAAGATTTCCAGCGCGAGCGCCGCGGGCAGCGCGACGCCGGTTGCGGCGGCGAGGAGCGCACCGGCAAACGCCAGCACGAGAAAAAGCGCGAGGGCTTTGCGGGAGGTTTTTGATTTCATGGTGCGCCGCGATTTGCAGCGCCCGTGCCACCGTCCGCCGAATCGCGCAAACGCCTGCGGGGCGGGCGGGATAAAAATTTTCGCCCCGCGCGCGCCCTCGCGCGGCTGTCCGCGCGGCGGGAAACACCGTTCCCGCGAATGGGACGCGGCCCGGTCGCGGTTGTGAATCGCGGCGGGAGTGGCACCGGGCGTCCGATGCTAGGACGGCGCTCCCTGTTTCACCCGGATCGTTCATTCCGCCGAGAGGGAGAGCCCCACCGTGTTTTCGCGGGACACGAGGATTTTTCCCTCCGATGAGGGATCCCGCGGGGCGAAATCTGCGGCTTCCGGAATCTGCGGGATTCCTCTTCACAAGAAATAACCGGCCACGCCCCGCCCCCGGCGCGCGGGCGATTTGGCCTTGTGCGCCTGCGAGATCATAGGTGGCCTGCGCGGCGCCAGCGATGTCCCCTCCGTCCTCGGCTGCGACCGCCGGCCACGTCCTCCCCCGATGCCCCGTCCGTCCATCCTTCTCGTTGTCGTCGCCCTCGGCCTGCTCGGTGCGGCACCGGGCGCTCGCAACATCACGCCGCGGGGCGAGGAGTTGCTCACGCTCGATAACGGCACCGTCAAGGTCGGCATCGACCGCGCGAAAGGCGGCGCCATCACGTGGCTCTCTTCGGCCGCCTACCCGAAGAATCTCGTCAACTCCGCCGACCCCGGCCGGCTCATCCAGCAATCCTACTACGCCGGCCTCCGCCTCGATCGCCGCGCCGAGGGCCAGAGCAAGGCGTGGAGCCCGTGGTCGTGGAATCCCATCCAGGGCGGCGGCGTCGGCTCGTGGGCGCGCGTCACGGAATTCCGGCGACTCGAGTCCGTGGCTGAGGCGTCCCGCCTCAGTTCCGAAACGCCCGCGTCCGGGTCCGAGTTCACCTCGACACCCCTCCCCGCCCTCTACGCCGAAACCATCCCCAACCTCTGGGACATGCCCAGCGAACCCGCCGCCGCCGTCATGCGCCAGTGGACCGCCTTCGAGCCCGCGATGCCCGACGTGGTCGTCGTGCGCTGCGAATTCATCGCGCAACGCGAGCCCGGCGACCGCTGGGGTCCGGCGCGCCTCGCGCCGCAGGAAATCCCCGCGTGCTATTTCACGCGCAATTTCTCCACGGTGAAAACCTACCTCGGCGACGGCGTGTGGCGCGACGAGTCGCAGCCGCCCGGCCCGCCGTGGGGCAAGACCACGCCGCCCCGCCACGCGATGGCGTGCTTCGCCGCGAACGGCGAAGGCGTCGCCGTTTTCAGCCCCGCCGCGACGCAGCCGTGGAATTTCGGACCGCACGCCGGCGGCACCACCGACGATCCCGCCGCCGGCCCGTGCATGCACGTTGCGCCCATCGACCGCGTGAACCTCGGCCCGCGCTCGACCTACCGCTACCGCTACTGGCTCATCCTCGGCCGCGCCCCGCAACTCGCCGCGCGGCTCGACACGCTTTGGAAAATATATTCCGCCGAGCGCGCCGAACTCACCGATCCATGAAAGCAACGACGACGACATCCGACGGAACGGCGGCTTTCCAGCCGCCGGGTTTGGGCGGCTGGAAAGCCGCCCCTCCGGCCGCATCCGCTTTCCCCGCCCGGCCCGCGCTCGTGGCGCTTCTCGCGTTCGCTTTCGCGGGCTGCGTCGCGCCTGTCGCCCCCACGACGAGCGCCGGCCGCAACCCCGGCGTCCCGTGGCCCGCAACCGATGCGCTCGGTCGCACCCTGCCCACATCCACATCCGCGCCGTCGCCCGCACCCGCGCCGCGTCCCGATCGCACCGTCGGCATGTTTTATTTTCTCTGGCACGAGCGTTTCCTCGCCGAGCCCGCCTTCAACATCGCCCGCATCCTCGCCCAGGATCCGGACATTCTGACGAAGCCCAACTCCCCGCTCTGGGGCCCCGCGCGCACGCAGTATTACTGGGGCGAGCCGCTCTACGGTTACTACAACGCACTGGATCCCTGGGTCGTCCGCCGCCACGCCACGCTCCTCGCCGACGCCGGGATCGACACCGTCATCTTCGACACCACCAACCGCCTCACCTATCGCGCGGTCTACTTGAAAATCTGCGAGGTCTGGGCGCAGGTCCGACGCGAGGGCGGGCGCACGCCGCAGATTTGTTTCATGGTCAACACCAAGGCCGGCGAGACCGCGCAGGAAATTTTCCGCGACCTCTACCAGCCCGGCCTCCACCGCGATCTCTGGTTTCACTGGCAGGGCAAGCCGCTCCTCCTCTGCGATCCGAAGGCGGCGAGCCCGGAGGTCGCGGCGTTCTTCACGCTGCGCAAGGCCCACTGGCCCTTCACGCAGGTCAACACGCACAACGCCTGGCACTGGGAGAACACGCATCCGCAGGTTTACAGCTACGACACCGACCCCGCGAAGCCCGAGCAGGTCAACGTCTCCGTCGCGCAAAATCTCCGCGCCAGCGACGGCAAGGTCACGAACATGAGCCAGGGCAACGGCCGCGGCCGCAGCTTCCACGACGGCAAGCAGGCGCCCGCGCCCGGCGACATTGATCGCGGCCCCAACTTCGCCGAGCAGTGGCGCCGTGCGCTCGAGCTCGATCCGCCGTTCGTGATGGTGACTGGCTGGAATGAATGGACCGCCGGAAAATTTTCGCGCCCCCAGCAACCCGTCGTCTTCGTCGATCAGTTCGACCAGGAATTCAGCCGCGACATCGAGCCCGTCACCGGCCTGCACGGCGACAACTACTACTACCAGCTCGTCGACGGCGTCCGCCGCTACAAAGGCGCGCCCGCGCTCCCGCCCGCGACCGCTGCCCGGACGATCGATCTCGCCGCGGACTTCGCGCAATGGCGCAGCGTCGGTCCCGAGTTCACCGACCACGCCTTCGACACCGACCACCGCGATTTCGGCAAGGGCGCGCGCTACTACGTCAACACCACCGGCCGCAACGATCTCGTCGCCGCGAAAGTCGCGCACGATGCGACGCACATTTTCTTCTATGCCCGCACGCGCCAGCCGCTCACGCCCGCGAGCGATCCCAACTGGATGCTCCTCTTCCTCGACACCGACCAAAAACGCGCGACCGGTTGGGAAGGCTACGACTTCGTCATCAACCGCAGCATCGACGGCCGCGAGACGTGGCTCGAGCGGCACGCTGGCGGCGCAACGTGGGAGCGCGTCGCGAAGATTCCCTTCACCGTCAGCGGCCACGAACTCATGCTCGCCGTCCCGCGTGCCGCGCTCGGTCTCCCGCCGGGCGACGCGCTCGCGCTCGATTTCAAGTGGTGGGACAACTCGCAGAAACCCGGCGAGATCATGGACGCTTACATGAGCGGCGACGCCGCGCCCGACGGGCGTTTCAACTATCGCTACGTCGCCCCCGCCGCGCCGCCATGAGCCGCCGCTGCTTTCTTTTCGTCCTTCTGCTCGGCACCGTCTCGCTGCCCGCCGCGACGCCGCGCCCGAATGTCCTCTTCAACCTCACCGAGGATCAAGGCGCGCACCTGAGTTTCCTCGGCACGCCGGGGCTGAAGACGCCGCACATGGACTCGCTCGCGCGGAGCGGAATGTTTTTCGCCAACACCTTCGTCGCCTATCCCGTCTGCTCGCCCTCGAAGGCCGCGATCTACACGGGGCTGCACAACCACACGAACGGCCTGCTCAACAACACGCCCAATTTCCACAAGCCCGCCGCGCAGCTCACGCCCGCCGAGCGCAACAACGCGCTCTACGTGCGCAATCGCGTGCGAGAAAATCTCCCGACGCTCGTCGAGCGCCTCCACGCCGCCGGCTATTATCAGGGCGTCACCAGCAAGCTGCACGTCGCGCCCAACGAGAAATTTCCCTACGACGAATTCAGCAAACCCGCCAACGGCACGGCCGTCGCCGCCTTCCTCGCCCGTGCCAAGCAAACCGGCCAACCGTGGTTCCTCTTCTACAACATCGGCGCGTCGCACCGGCCCTTCCGCAAACGCGACGGCGAAATACTCCGCGTCGATCCGGCCGCGGTGAAGCTGCCGGCGTTTCTCCCCGACACGCCCGGCGTGCGCCTCGATTGGGCCGAGTATCTGCACGCCGTCGAAAACGCCGATGACTTGGTCGGCGAGGGCCTCGCCGCCCTGCGCGCCTCCGGTGATGAGGCGAACACCATCATCGTCTGCCTCGGCGGCGATCACGGCCCGGCGTTTCCGCACGGCAAGATGACTCTCCACGATCTCGGGCTGCGCGTGACGCTGAGCATCCGCGTGCCCGGACTGCGCGGCGGCCTCCGCAGCGACGCCCTCGTGAGCGCACTCGATCTCGCGCCGACGCTGCTCGATTTGCTCGGCCTCGCGCCGTTTCACGCGTCGCACGGCGTTTCGCTCAAGCCCATCCTCGAGGGCAAACCCGGCGCGAAGGCCCACGACTTCGTCTTCGCCGAAATCTCCGCGCGCGGCCCGTTGCCCAACGACGGCATGCAGGAACGCAGCGTGTGCGACGGCCGCTGGCACCTCATTTACCGCGAGAAACTCACGCCCGCCTGGCGGCAGGTGCAGGCCGACAGCCGCGATTGGGCGACGTGGCGCAACCGCACCTACGACGAGATCGTGAAGGCCAAGGAGAAATTTCCCGAGCCGTTCCGCATCCTCGCGGAGCTGGACCCGCAAAGCCTCGGCGGACAAGTCCCCGCGCTCGAGCTCTACGACCTCGCCACCGATCCCGACGAGCTGCGCAACCTCGCCGCCGATCCCGCGCACCGCGCCGCGCGCGACCGGCTCTACGCGGCCTTGCGCAACTGGGTCCGCACGACCAACGATCCGGCCGTCAGCCCGCCCCCGGATTAGCCCGCCGTTCTTTTTCCAACCCGCATCCAACACCCCAACCCCATGAAACTGCCCCACCGCCCAATCCTGTTCACAGCGTTGTTCGCCGCTGCAGCCACGCCGTTATTGTTTTCCCAGTCGGCTCCCGCTGCGACGGCTGCACCCGCCGCCAAAGACGCCGCCATCGTGCTCACTCCATTTGAAGTGAGCTCGACCAAGGACACCGGTTACCGCGCGACCGAGACGCTTTCCGGCACGCGCCTCAACACCCGCGTCGAGGACACCGGCGTCGCCGAAACGATCATCACGCCGGACTTCATGCGCGACCTCGGGCTCACCTCCCTCGACGAGGTTTTCAAATTCGTCCCCAACACCACCACCGACGATCCGCAGCTCAACACCTCGGCGGGCAACAACCAGCTTTTCTCCAGCGTCGCCTACACCTCCCGCGGATTCGCCGTCGCGACCGCGCAGCGCGATTTCCTGCCCACCACCGCACCCGCCGACATCTACAACACCGAACGCATCAGCTTCACGCGCGGCCCCAACGCCATCCTCTACGGCCTCGGCAATCCCGGCGGCATTTCCAACGCGATGTCGCAGCGCGCCAATCTCAACCGCGCGAGCTACGAGGTCGACGTGAAGGCCGACACCAACTCCGGCTTCCGCACCAGCGCCAACGCGAATTTCCCGCTCATCAAGGGCAAGCTCGCGCTCCGCCTCGCGCGCCTCGACGACGACCGCGGCTCGCACCTCAAGCCCGACGAAAATCTCCACCGCCGCACCTACGCCGCGCTGCGTTTCCAGCCGTGGACGAAAACGATCATCGACGTGAACTACGAGGACGGCGACCAGCGCCGCCGCTCCTTCGCGCGCGGCTTCACCTACAGCGACGCGTTCAGTTCGTGGACGACCCTCGCCGACCCGGCCCGCCCGCGCGTCACCGCCGCCGGCTCCGTCCTCGCCAACACCACTATCGCCGGCCTCGACCAGCTCATCGCCGCCAACACCATTTTCATCGTCGATGGCGCGACGCCCGCCGTCGCCCCGATGAACTGGGCGCGCATGGGCAAGACGCGTGTCGCGCTGCCCGCCGTCAGCGGCAGCATTCACGGCGTAACCGGCCGCGAAGGCTTCGCGCTGCCGTTCCCGGTGGAGACGAATCTCCTCGGCTACGCCGACGGCACGCAGGTCGATTTCCGCGCGTTCACCGCGTCGCTCCAGCAAAACATCCTGCCGAATCTCGATTTCGAGCTGAACTACTACCGCCAGTTCAGCGACCGCTTCGCCGACTACTCCAAGCCCGCCGCCAGCGACACTCTCCAAGTCGATCCCAACGCCGTGCTCCCGAGCGGCGCGCCGAATCCCAACTACGGCAAATATTACTACGACGCCGGTGGCGTCCCCGGCGTGATTTTTTTCCAGAAGAACGGAATCGAGGACGCCCGCGCGACGTTGTCCTACGAGTTCGACGCGAAGAAATATCTGCCACGCCTCGGCCGCTGGCTCGGCCGCCACCGCTTCGCCGGGCTCGTCGAGCAGCAGAAGAATCCGTTCAGCGGCGTGAACAACGGCACGTTTCGCAATCTCACGCCGTTGAAAACCAATGTCCCCGGCCTCGCCGCGACGTGGGCCGCCGCGCCCGGCGCCGGCTCCAACGTCCTCCAATACCGCTACTACTTCGACCCCGCCGCCGGCATCAGTTACATGCCGAGCCTTTGGGACAAATATCCGCGCTTTGCCACGAGCGAAAACCTCGCCGCCCTCCAGGCCTCGCTGCCCGCGGACGCCAATGGTGTCACGCCGGGCTTCACCAACAACGGCGCGCCCGTCCTGCGCTACACGCGCGTCGACACAAAGATCTTCGCGACGCACAACTACTGGCTCGATGAACGCGTGATCACGCTCTTCGGCTGGCGCAAGGACGAGCGCACGCAATACAGCCGCGCCCTCCCGGTCGATCCCGCCTCGCTCCTCTATCCCGATCCCGTGCCCTACAACGCGCGCGACGGCATCAACACCAAGACCATCCAGCCGGCCAAGACGTTTTCCCGCGGCGTCGTGCTCGTCGCGACTCAGTGGCTGCGCCTGTTCTACAACCAATCGAGCAGCCTCGTCCTGCAGGATCCCGCCGCGAGCGATCTCTATAGTCGCCCGATCGACAACGCACAGGGCAAGGGCTCGGAGACCGGCCTGCGCCTCGCGCTTTTTGGCGGCCGCGTGCAAGCGTCGTTCAGCCGCTGGGAGACCGACATGCAGGGCCAGGCCGTCGCGACGATCCGGAATCAGCTTGGCCTGTTCAATTTCACCAACGGCACCAACACCCTCTGGAACGCCGCCGCCGCGCTCAGCGGCGACAACAAATACCTCCAGCCACCGTATCGCCCCGCGCAGAATTTCACCGACTATCAGGACTACGTCGCGAAGGGCTACGAGTTCTCCCTCACGGCGAATCCCACCGCCAACTGGCGCGTCAGCTTCAACGCCGGCCAGCAGACGAACAGCCAGAGCAACATCGGCCCCGTGCTGAAAAAATACTGGGCCGAGTATGAACCGCTCTGGCGCAACTTCCCGAGCCGCGATCTCAACGGCAACGGCGTCATCGATGCGACGCTCCCCGCCACGCCGCAGGCCCAGATCGAGAAATTTCTCGACCGCTCCGGCGGCGCCGAGGCCGGCACCGTCGGCACGATCGCCGCGTTGCTCGACGCCTACGGGGCCGGCGTGCAGCGCATCGTCGCGTCCAGCGGCCTCTCGACCACGAGCATCCCGAAATACACCGCCAATTTCGTGACGAACTACCGTTTCTCCGAGGGCAAGTTGAAAGGCGTCGGCGTCGGCAGCAGCCTCAACTATCGCAGCGCGCGCACCATCGGCTACCTGCAGACGAGCGAAGGCCTGTTCCGGCCAAGCGCCGCGATTCGCGGTGAGCCGAGTTGGGACACCGGACTCTGGGTTTCCTACGCACGCACCATCAAGCTCGGCGCGTCGCGCCCCGTGCGCTGGCGCGCGCAGCTCAACGTCCGCAACGTCCTCGGCGACCGCGACCTCGTGCCCATCACCGGCGCCGACGACGGCACCGGCCGCGCCGTCACCGTCCGCTGGAGCATTCCCGAACCGCGCACCTTTGTGCTGAGCAACTCCCTCGAGTTTTGATCCCGAAATGAAAACTGGCCTTCTCTTCTTCGCGTCGCTGCTCGCGGCGATCTCTTCGGTAGCGACGGCCGCATCGTCCGCGCGCTCGCCGAACCTCCTCTTCATCCTCGCCGACGATCTCGGCTGGGCGGACACGACGCTCAATCGGCCCAACGCGTTCTACGAGACGCCCAACATCCAGCGTCTCGCCGCGCGCGGGATGCGTTTCACGCAGGCTTACTCGGCGAATCCACTCTGCTCGCCCACGCGCGCGAGCATCCTTACCGGACTCTATCCCGCGCGCATCGGCATCACCGCACCCGTCTGCCATCTGCCGCAGGTCATCCTTGAAAAAGGCACGGTGAAACAGGCCGCGCCCACCGCGCCCGTCCTCGTCGCGCAGAGCATCACGCGACTCGAGCATCGCTACCACACGCTCGCCGAATCATTCAAGGCGGGCGGCTACGCGACCGGCCACTTCGGCAAATGGCACCTCGGGCCCGAGCCCTACTCACCGTTGCAGCAAGGCTTCGACGTGGACTTCCCGCACTGGCCCGGCCCCGGTCCGGCGGGCAGCTACGTCGCGCCGTGGAAGTTTCCCGCCGCGCTCAACGTCGCCAGCGCGCCCGCCGAGCACATCGAGGATCGTGTGGCGAGCGAGGCGATCAAGTTCATCACCGCAAATCGCGAGCGGCCGTTCTACCTCAACTACTGGGCCTTCTCCGTCCACGCGCCCTACGACGCCAAGCCCGCGCTCGTAGAGAAATACCGCGCCAAGGCCGCGAAGCTCCCGCCCGGCGCCGACCAGCGCAATCCCGTCTACGCCGCGATGGTGCAGAGCCTCGACGAAAACGTCGGCCGTCTCCTCGACACCCTTGATGAACTGAAGCTCTCCGAAAACACGATCATCGTCTTCTTCTCCGACAACGGCGGCGTCCACTGGATCGCCGGCACCGATGAAAGCGCCAAGGCCTTCGGCATCGAAGGCATCCCGATCACGAGCAACGCCCCGCTCCGCGGCGGCAAAGCCACCACCTACGAGGGCGGCACCCGCGAACCGTGCGTCGTCGTGTGGCCCGGCGTGACGAAACCCGGCACCGTCACCGACACGATCATCCAAAGCACGGATTTTTTCCCGACCTTCGCCGACGTGCTGAAACTCTCGCTCCCCGCCGCGCACAAATTCGACGGCAAGAGCTTCGCCCCCGCGCTGCGCGGCGCCGCGCATGATCGCGGGCCGACGTTCTGCCATTTCCCGCACACCACGCCCGCCTCCGGCGGCCTCGCCTCGACGTGGGTGCGCGTCGGCGACTGGAAACTCATCCGTTTCTACGGCCTCGGCCCCGACCGCGCCGATCTCCTCGAGCTCTACAATCTCCGCGACGATCTCAGCGAAACAAAAAACCTCGTCGCGCAAAATCCTGCCAAGACCACGGAACTCAACGCCCTCATCACCCAATTCCTCCGCGACACCGAAGCCGTCGTCCCCACCCTCAACCCCGCCTACGATCCGAAAACAACCACCGGCGCCGCGCCGAACGCCAAGGCCAAAGGCAAAAACAAGTCCAAGACCGCCGCGCCAAGAGCCGATCCGAATCTCGACTAACCAACGAAAAAACGGCGCGCACCTCACAAACAATTTCAAGGGTATCGGACCCTCGCTCCCAGTTCCCATTCAACACCACACCTCACTTGGCGCGCCGCATCGTCATCGACTCCGCTCCTCGCTCGTGCGTGGTGCTCTCCTGTCGTGCCGCTCCTCGCGAAACCCCTCCGACGCCTGACTCTGGCCTGTGCCGGAATTCTCGTTTGTCCTGATGTCGGCGCACTGCGCGGCGCGGAAGTCATCACGCGGGTCACGGACGTGCGCGGCTTGACGCGAGAGGAAGCGGCCCAGCCCCGGCCGGTGCGCGTGCGCGGTGTGATCACGTGGCGCAGTCCCGAGGGGCCGATTATGGTGCAGGACGCCTCGGCGGGGATTTGGGTCGGGGTCAGCCGGGCCCGACAAAATCAACTCTGGGAAATGGATGATGCGGTCATTGGATCGTTCCGTGTCGGCCAGTGGGTGGAGGTCTGGGGAATCAGCGATCCGGCGGGCTATGCCCCGGTGATTCTCCCGCGGACGATTCGCGTGCTCGGCGAGCAGCCGTTGCCTGCGCCGCGCCCGATGATTCCCTTCCGGTTTTTCAGCGGAGCGGAGGATGGCATGCGCGTCGAAGTGCGGGGTGTGGTGCAGGGCTTTCAGTCGGCCGAGGGCGGTTGGCTGCTGCACCTCAATGCCAATCCCGGTCGCTCGACCGCCGAGTTTCCGGCCTCGGCCCTGCAGAACCCCGCGGATCTGGTGGACGCGGAGGTGAGGGTGACTGGAGTGGCGGTGAGCCGGTTCAATACCCGGGGCGAGATCACGATGCCGCGCCTGTTCGCCAACGACGCGAGGGACCTCTTGATTGAGGTGCCGGCCGTCGCCCCGTTTGCCGCGCCCTTGGTGCCGCTCGACCGGATTCTCACGTTTCGCCCCGAGCCCATGGGGCCGCATCGCGTGAGGGTGGCGGGCACGGTCACATTCGCGCTGGCGGGGAAATTCCTGTATCTGCAAGCGGGCGACAGTGCCGTGCGCGTGGAAACCCGCGCGGCGGACGTTTATGAACCGGGCGATCAGGTCGAGGCGGCCGGCTTCGGCGACATGACGCGCCACGTCGGCACGCTGACCGAGGCGCAGGTGCGCAAAGTCGGACGCGGCGCGACGCCGGAAGCGGTTGCGATTACGCCCGAGGAAATCATCGCGTTGAACACGACCGCGATGTCCACGGGCCAGCTGGCGAAGCCCCATGATTTCGACGGGCACCTCGTGCGCTTCCGCGCGACGTTGCTCGCGGTGCAGGCATCGGCCGACGCGCGGCAACCGGTGCGCCGGCTCACGCTCGAACGCGGCGAGATGGTCCTCGGCGCGATCTTGCACGCGGGAGAGACGGAGGCGCTCGATGCGTTGCGGCCGGGAAGTGTTTTGGAGATCACCGCCATCGTGCAGTTGGAATACACCCCGGTCGAAGGTTCGCGACGGTCGTTGGTGCCGAGCCGGCTCGACGTGGTATTGCGCCGCGCCTCCGACGCCGTGGTGGTGACCGCGCCGTCGTGGTGGACGCCGGGCCGGTTGCTCGCCGCGGTGGCGCTGGTGGTCGTCGCGCTCGGCGCGGCGTTGCTGTGGGCGTGGCAACTGCGCCGGCAGGTGCAAAGGAAAACCCAACTGCTCGCGACCGAGATGCGGGCGCGCCGCGATGCCGCGATCGAATTTCAGGTGACGCTGCGCGAGCGCAACCGGCTCGCCGCGAATCTGCACGACACGCTGCTGCAGACGCTCGGCGGCATCGGCTTCCAAATGGAAGCGTGTGAGGCCGAGGCCGCAGCTCCGCCGGTCGCGGGAAAACCCGCGGTGCATCTGCCGGTCGCCCGCCGGATGCTCGACCACGCCGTCGACGAGTTGCGCGGCTCCGTCTGGGCGCTGCGCAGCCTGCCGCTCCACGGACTCGCGCTGCCCGATGCGTTGCGCGCCCTCGTGGAGCGCGCCGGCGCCGGGCACGATGCGAAGATCGAACTGCGAACCTCGGGCGGTCTCGGGCATGTGCCCGACTTTGTGGCGGGCAATCTGATCCTCGCCGCGCAGGAAGCGCTGCACAACGCGCTCAAGCACGGCCGCCCGGGCAGCGTGACGCTGGAAGCGCGGCCTGCCGAAAAATCCGGTTGGATCGCGCTGACGGTGAGCGACGACGGGCTCGGCTTCACGCCGGGCGAGCAACGCGGCGCGGCGCAGGGGCACTTCGGTCTCACCGGGATGCGCGAGCGCATCGAGCGGCTCAACGGCACGCTGCGCATCGAGAGCGCGCCGGGCCGCGGGACGGTTGTTTGTTTCGAAGTGCCGCTGCGCGCCTACGATGAAGCCCTCGCCTGAACTTCGTCGAATTGGCCGATCGTCCAATAGCCCGGCGCCCGCGCCGTCGGCTATCGTGCCGCACGCCGTGACGTCATCCGCTCCCATCCGCCTCATTCTCGTGGACGATCACGCCGTGCTGCGCGCGGGTCTCGCCAACGTGCTCAACTTCGATCCCGGCCTGCGCGTCGTGGCCGAGGCCGACGACGGTGAAGCGGCGATCACCGCGTGGCGCCAGCATCCCTCGGACGTGATGCTGCTCGATCTCAGCATGCCGGGCATCGACGGGATCGAGACGTTGCAGCGGTTGCGGGCAGAGTTTCCCGCCGCGCGGGTGCTGATGCTCACTTCGTCCGAGGCGCCCGAGGATGTCCGCCACGCCCTCGCGGCGGGCGCGTGCGGCTACGTCACGAAAACCGTGCGCCGCGCCGAACTCGTCGCCGCGATCCGCGCCGTGCACACCGGCGAGCGCGTCATCGGCCAGGCGGTCGCCGGACAGATGGCGGCGGAAAACGAAACCGGAACGGTGTCGCGCCGCGAGTTGGAAGTGCTCGGCCTCGTGCGCCAAGGCTTCACCAACGCCGAGATCGGCCGGCTCCTCGGGATTTCCGAGCGCACGGCGAAGGCCCACGTCGGCGCGCTGCTCGAAAAATTGCAGGCCGCCGACCGCGCGGAGGCGGTCGCGCGCGGCTTCGAACGTGGACTCCTCAAGGTCTGAACGCCACCTCGGCCATTGTCCGATCGGACAATAGCTCGGAACCGGGCCGGCGGTCATAGTGGCAGGTGCCTTCGCGTGTGCCAGCAGCACACCAACCAAACAAAACTCCTCATGACTTTTCCTGCCAAACCGGGCATCGCTTTCTCGATCACCGCGCTCCTCTTTGGAACCGCCTCTCTCTCCAGCGCTCAGACCGCGCCGACCAATGTCCAACGCGACCCCGGCGAGGCCATCACGCTCTCCGCGTTCACCGTGCAGGCCGAGGGCGACCGCGGCTACGCCGCCTCCGAAACCCTCACGGGCAGCCGCGTCGCCACCAAGATCGTCGACCTGCCCTACACGGTGAACGTCATGACGAGCGAGTTCCTCGCCGACTTCGCCATCTTCGAACTCGACGACACGCTCACGCAGATCGGCAGCTTCACCGGGCTCAACAGCGGCGGCGGCTTCACGCTGCGCGGCTTCGCCTCGACCTCGCAGTTGCGCGACGGATTTTTCCGGCTCGGCCGCTTTGGCGCGAGCAACGTCGACCGCATCGAAATCATCAAGGGCTCCAACGCCGCCATTTACGGCCGCACCTCGCCCGGCGGCATGATGAACATGATCTCGAAGCAGCCCAAATCCCGTGAGGGCTACTCGCTCGGCCTCAACGTCGGCAGCTACAACCTCCTGCGCGGCTCCGTCAAGGCGACCGGCCCCGTTTACACGGGCGACGCCGGCAAGACCTCCTACATTTTCACGGGCACGCAGCTTTCGCGCGGTTACGAGCAGGCCGGCGCCGCGAGCCGCAACACCGAGCTCTACCTCGCGCTGAAGCACGAGTTCCGCGACCGCTCCTCGCTCTTCGTCTCGGCGGGATATTTTCTCCAGACGCGCCACTCGCCCGGTGCCGCCGTCCCCATCGTGACCGACCTGAAGAACACGGCCTCCAATCTCGACGACGTCGCGATCGGCTACGCCACCCAGCTCGGCCGCTTCGATCCCTACGGCCCGCACAGCGAATTCAACAAGGGTTACGTCAACGTCTCCGGCACCTACGAAAAACGTTTCAACGCGATCTGGAGCGCGCGTCTCGGCGCGAACTACTACCGCTCCCGCTCGTGGAATTATAATAACAACAATCCGTTTGGCGCGATCAGCATCAACCCGCAGGTCGCCGCGCCGCTCACCACCACGCGCGCCAACACCCCGATCAAGCAGCTCTTCATCGAGGACGGTGGCGGCTTCCAAGCCGATCTCCTCGCCAACTACTGGTCGTTCAACCGCACGGTCGAGAGCCGCACCCTCGTCACGCTCGATCTCAACGACTACTTCCGCTGGGACCCGCGCTGGAGCTTCGGCGCCGCCACTAATCCCGACATCGTCGCATGGAACGTCGCGACCTCCGGCCGCGTCGTCACGCTGACTCCCGACTACACGCCGACCGCCGCGCTCACTTATTTCCCGAAAGATTTCACGTGGGGCGCCGAGGTGCCCGGTCTCATTACGAAGCGCCGCATCAGCGTCCTCGGCGGTTTGCTCCGCCAGCAATCCGCGTTTTTCGATGGTCGCCTGCTCGCCTTCGCCGGCGCGCGCGTGGATGTCGTGAAGTTTCACGGCCGCGACTTCACCACCGCCGTAAGCTCGTTTAACATTTACCCCGGCTATGCCAACTACGCCCAAGGTCAGGACATCCAGCGGCAGACCACGCAGCTCAAGCCCAACGTCGGCGTGAACTACAAGCTCACGCCCGCGCTCCGTGTTTTCGCCAACTACAGCGAGAGCTACTTCGTCAACCAAGCCGAGCTGCCCACCCAGCTCGTCGATCCCGATTGGAAGGCCGAGGTCGCGAGCGGCTACGACTACGGGTTCAAGGGCTCCTTCCTCAACGACCGGCTCAACTTCACGGTGAGCGGCTTCTACGCCACGCGCCAGCACGTCACCGTCAACGATCTCCAGGAGACCGCGCCCGGCTCCGGCACGTTTCTCACCGTCTCGCGCAAGGACGGCGACCAGTGGGTGCGCGGCTACGAGATCGATCTCAACTGGCAGCTCTCGCGCAGCGTCAGCCTCAACGGCAGCTGGGGCCACGTCTATTCCATCTACACCGATTTCGGCTCGGCGAACCCGCTCGCCATCGGCCGCCGCGTCAACGGCGTCTCGCCGCAAAACGGCAGCCTCTCCGCGCGCTTCGCCCCGCAGATCGCAGCATTGAAAGGCTTCTCCGCGAACGTCGGCGTCAACTTCATCGCGAGCACGCCCACCGAGGCGCCGAACGCTGGCGACACCTACACGACCGCGGCCAACGGCGCGCGCATCCTGCAACGCACCACGCGCCAGTGGGCCCTGCGCGTCCCGTCTGTCACGCTCTGGAACGTCGGCGTGCGCTACACCCTCCGCCGCAGCGCGAAATTCGACCAGACGTTCGCGCTCAACCTCAACAACGCCTTCGATCACGAATACCTCAAGGCCACGAAGCAACTCGGCGACGGCCGCGCGGTGACCTTTAGTTACACCCTTGGTTTCTCGAGCCTGAGATTCTGATCTCATCGCGCACACACCGCGGCTAACCGAGCAGACCCTACTCAAAAAATGAAAGCGCTCCTGCTTTTTGGCACCATCCTCGCCCTGTCGCACCTCTCGCGATTGACGGCAGCTCCGCCGAACATCGTCGTCTTCATCTCCGACGACCACAGCCAGCTCGATTCGCAGGCCTACGGCTCGACCGAAGTGCGCACGCCGCACATGGCGAAGCTCGCGAGCGAAGGCCTGAAGTTCACGCACGCCTTCGTCGCCTCGCCGTCGTGCGGCCCGAGCCGCACCGCGCTTCTCACCGGCCTCTGGCCTGCGCGCAACGGCGCCGAGCCAAATCACAAACCCAAAAATTCCGGCGTCGCTTCGCTCCCGCCCGTCCTCCGCGCCCTGGGCTACGAGGTCGTCGCCATCGGCAAGGTCGCGCACATCGACTACGCCAAGAACGACGGCTTCGACTCCGTCGTGGGCCCGAACCAAGGCTTCGAAGACACCGCCGCCGTCGCGAAATTTCTCGCCACCCGTGACGCCTCGAAACCCCTCTGCCTCTTCGTCGGCACCCGTCATCCGCACACGGTCTGGAGCACCGAACTCACCTACGACCCTGCGACCGTGAAGATCCCGCCCACGCACTTCGACGATCCCACCGCCCTCGCCGAGCGCGCCCGCTACCTCACCGACGTCACCAAGGCCGACGCGCTCCTCGGCGAAGTCCGCGCGCTCACCCGCGAGAAACTTCCCGGCGACACACTCTTCATCTACACCGCCGACCACGGTGCCGCGCTGCCGTTCGCGAAATGGACGCTCTACGACGCCGGCATCCGCGTCCCGCTCATCATGGCGTGGCCCGGCCACCTCAAGCCCGGCACGATCAGCAACGCGATGATCTGTTGGCCCGATTTGCTCCCGACGTTTATCGAACTCGCCGGCGGTCAGGTCCCTGACGGGCTCGACGGCAAATCGTTCGCCGGGATTCTACGCGGCACGACCACGGCGCACCGTGATCGCGTATTCAGCACCCACAGCGGCGACGGCAATTTCAACGTCTATCCGATCCGCGCCGTCCGCACGCGCGACTGGAAATACCTCCGCAACCTGCACCCCGAGTTTCAATATCACACCCACATGTCCCGCGCCATCGGGCCGCACCGTCCGCTGTTCTGGGACACGTGGCTCGCCGCCGCGAAAACCAATCCCGCCGCCGCCTCCGTCTTGCGGCGCTCCATCGAGCACCCCGCCGAAGAACTCTACGACCTCGCCGCCGATCCGCACGAGCTACGCAACCTCGCGACTGATCCGCACCAAGCCGCCCGTCTCACCGCGCTGCGCGCCGATCTCGATGCGTGGTTGAAACAACAGGGCGACGCCCAAACCATCTTTGGCCAGCCACTCCTCCTCGGCGAGCCCGTCACCAATATGGCGCTCGGCAATGCGCAGAAAAAGTCCGCGCCCTGACGCACCTTTCCCCGTCCCCACCTGATTCCCCATGACCCATCCCATGCAACCTCCCCGTAGCATTCGCTCCTCCGCCTGCATGTTCGCCGGCCTGCTCCTCGTCGCCACGATCGCAAGCGCCAGCCTCCGCGCCCAAGTCGCCCCGCCCGCGCCCGCCACAACCTCGGTCACGCAGGCCACGACAAAAGAGGAAGCGCTCGTCCTCACTCCGTTTCAGGTCAACGCGAGTTCCGACACCGGCTATGCCGCCACGAGCACGCTCGGCGGCACGCGCCTCAAGAGCGAACTGCGCGACGTGGCCTCCCAGATCGACGTGATGACCTCCGAGTTTCTCGACGACATCGGCGCGCTCACGCTCGACGAGGCGCTGCGCTACTCGATGAACATCGAGTCGAACGACGAGAATTTCTCGCCCGGCACGGACCCCAACACCAACGGCGTCTTTTCCTCTGCCTACGGCAGCCGCACGCGGGGGCTCAGCCGCTCGAACAACACGCACGATTTCTTCGAGACCAACGTCCCCCTCGACACCTACAACACCGGCAAGCGCTTCACTCTCGTCTCTGGCTCCAACGCGATCCTCTTTGGCGCCGGCTTCGCCGGCGGCACCAACGACGTCGCGTTCGACCGGCCCGACCTGCGGAAGTTTTCCGGCAACACCACGATCCGCGCCGATTCCAACGGCAGCCTGCGCACCTCGCTCAACCTCAGCCAGCCCCTGATCAAGAATCTCCTTGGCCTGCGCGTCGCCGGCCTACGCGCCGATGAGCGCGACTACCGCGAGGGCGTCGGCTCGAAGACCGACCGGCTCTACACGTCGCTCATGTTTCAGCCGCACCAGCGCATCTCCGTGCGCGGCTGGCTGGAGAAATACGAGTCGCGGCAACGCAACGCCGCCAACACCCTCGTCGCCGATCGCGTGAGCCCGTGGCTCGCGACCGCGACGCGCCCCACCTTCAACAACGCCGGCCTCACGCCCGCGAGCACCGCCGCGCAATTCACCACCGCGTTCAACGCGCAGGGTGCCGATCTCGCGCGCTCCGCCGAGCGCTTCAGCAACGTCGCCTCCGCCGGCACCGTCGTCTTCAACGTCGACGGCACGCAGCCCACCTCGATCCGCAACTGGACCAACACGGTCACCTCCAGCCGTCCGCTCGACGGCACCCAGGACCCGAGCATCGTCGATCCCGCCATCTACCCGCTCGACCGCAACGTCGTCGGCAACGCCATGCAACGTCGCTGGCGCGCCAGCATCCACGGCTTCGTCTTCGAGGCGAACCCGTGGCGCGACGTTTACATCGAGGGTGGCTACAACCGCGAAGTCTTCGACACCCGCTCGCTCAGTTTCATCTCCGGCAACAACACCGATCTGCGCGTCGAGTTGAACCGGTTCCTCCCCGACGGCGTCACGCCGAATCCCAACCTCGGAAAATACTACGTCGAGGACGACATCACCGGCAGCATGTGGCGCAATCACCGCACGGAGCGCCGGCTGCAGGTCGCGTTCGCGCAGGACCTCGAGAAACGCGGCGGCCTGTGGCGCTGGCTCGGCTCCCATCAGGGCGCCGTCATGTATTCCGGCGGCATCAACATGCGCGTGCAGCAGAACAACAACAACGCGCGCATCATCTCCGACAACACCTTCGACGGCATCGCCTATCCCGCCGGCACCAACGCCGCCAATGACATCACCCGCAACACCCGCCGACTCCGCGCCCGCTTCTACGTCGACACACCGCAGAACAACAGCCGAGGCCAGTTCGAGTTGCAGGCACCCTTCAACCTCTGGGACTCCAGCGAGACGCGCGTGATCGGCAAGGACTCGACCGGCAAAGATGTCGTGATCAATTCCGGCATGAGCAATCCCTACGGTGCGCAAGTTCAGACTTCGAACGGCAAGAAGAAGGAAGACGCGATGCAGTGGGGCATGCACAGCAGTTTTCTCCAGGGCCGCCTCAACCTCACCGTCGGCGAGCGTTTCTCCAACGCGTCGTTTGCGCCGTGGGTCGGACAGGGCGGCGCCAACAGCCGCCTGCCGCGTCGCTACAACGCCGCGACGGGCAAGTATGAGGAGCCCGTCCGCAGCGGCGCCGCGATTATTTTTCCCAGCAACGGCCAGGCCGTCGGCAACGCCGGCTTCGAGCCGTGGGATGCGATGCTCAGCCGCGGCGGCGAGTTCGATTCGCTCGAGGCCGCCACGAAATACACCGTCACGTCGCGATTGAAAGGCGTCGTGCTCCATCCGTTCTTCCGCAACGCCATCCCGAGCCTGCACTACACCGAATCGTCGTCGGCCTTCGTCGCCGACTTTACGCGCAAGGCCCCCAACGGGGCCGAGGCGCAGCTCGACGACGGCACGACGCGCGAATACGGCGTCTCGCTGCGTTTCCTCGAGAACAAGCTCGTGCTGCGCGTCAACGCCTACGAGTCAGTCTATCTTGGCGTCTCGGGCGGCGCGATCACCGTGCCAAACCCCGTCGCCGTCGGCGGCAACTCCGGCATGGACCGCACCGACATTCGGTGGACAGCGATCCACATCGAGAAGTCGGTGCAGAACTACAACCTCGTGAAATCCGGCGGACGCTACGAATCCACCGCCACCGGCGCTCCCGTGCTCGGCGGGACGAACAGCGGCATCGCTGCCGCCAGCCCGATCCGTTATTTTCAGGATGACGTCCTCAGCTGGCCGAGCGAGGGCGCCGCCGGCAACGCCTTCTCGCTCAAATACGCCAACTCCTCGGATCGGATCGCGAAGGGCGTCGAATACCGCCTCATCGCCAATCCCACGCGCGGCTGGAGCGTGAGCGCGAGCCTCGCCAAGAACAACACGCGCAGCTCCCGCATCGCGGCCGATTGGTTCGGCGTCCTCGGCTACCGGCTGAAAGATTGGCTCGCGGCGGCCAACGATCTCGCCGCTCCCCAACGCGGCGGCGGCACCGGGCCGGCTCAGTTGCACTTCACCACCGCCACCAACACCAACGAGACGCTCCTCGCCTACATCCGCAGCTCCGCACTCGGCTGGGCGTTCCTGCGGGAGGCCGAAGGCCAGGCCAACAACCAGGAGGTCCAGTGGCGCGGCAATCTCACGAGCTCATATCGAATTCAGACCGGATTGCTGAAAGGTTTCCGTTTCGGCGGCAGCCTGCGCTACCGCGGCGACCGCATCCTCGGCTACCGCGACAAGACCGTGGCCACCGCCGACCTCGCGAACGATCCGATCCTCGGCACCCCGGGGCTCTTCCCCGCGGGATCGAGCATCACGATTGCCGACGTCGCGCGCCCGATCATGGGCGGCGCCACGATCAACACGGACGCAGTGATCGGCTACTCGGCGACTCTCTTCAAAAAACGCATCCGCTGGAACGTGTCGCTCAACGTCCGCAACGTCCTCAACGACGACAAGCTCATCGCCCAAAGCGGCCTCTCCGCCGCCGGCACACCCGTAGTCTTCCAGTATCCCGAGCCGCGCGTATTTCTGCTCACGAACAGTTTTGATTTCTGAGGTGGCGGGCGTCCGCGGCATTGGCCCGCACTGTTCTCTCTTCTGAGACGCGTGGGTCGCTCCCCGCGGAATCCAATCCCGCCGCCGCCGTCGTGAACCGCTACGCCGCCTCTCCGAAATACATGCGGACCTCGACGCGTGGAGGGAACAACAGGTAGACGCCGAAACCTTTTTCGGCCAACCTTTCCCCCTCGGCGAGCCGGTCACGAAGATCGTGCCCGGTAACGCACCGGAAAAAGCCGCACCCTGACGTATTCTTTCCCAACTTCTTCCGACCCCCATGCACCCCGCCAATCCCACCCCCCGTCGCCGCAACGGCTCCGCTCGTTTATTCATTGGCCTGCTCCTCGTCGCCGCCGGCCTCCGCGCCCAAGTCACTTCGACCGCGCCCACCGGCGACGCCGTCGTCCTCTCCCCGTTCCAAGTCGATGCCAGCTCCGACAAGGGCTACCTCGCCACGCAGACCCTCAACGGCACTCGCCTCAAAACCGATCTCAAGGACATCGGCTCCTCGCTCACCGTCTTCACCGAGCAGATGCTCGACGATCTCGGCGCCAACTCGATCTACAACCTGATGGCGTTCGCGCCCAACACCGACCCGTTCGTCATGTCCACGTCCGACATCACGGGCAACGGAAACGACTTCATCAACATCCCGACCAAGTTCGTCTCCCGCGGCGGCGCGAGCACCGTCGTCGCGCAGGATTTTTTCTCCAACGGCATCCCGCAGGATCGCTACAACTCCGAGGCGCTCACGTTCACGCGAGGCCCCAACGCCATCCTCTTCGGCCTCGGCAACGCCGCCGGCGCGTTCGTCTCCTCCACCAAGCGCGCGAAGCCGCGCGACGCCCGCACCGTCGAGCAGCAGATGGACAACCGCGGCGGTCACCGGCTCACAATCGATCTCAACCAGGTGCTCGTGAAAAACTACGTCGCGCTCCGTTACGCCGGACTCTTCGAGGGCCTGAACTCGTTTCGCCTCCACACGAACGACTACCAGCGCCGCCATTTCTTCACG
>JBEANZ010000104.1:0-9764 GCA_041165185.1 Verrucomicrobiota bacterium
TCGAAGCGCCACGTGCCGTCGTCGAAGCGGTAGCGGGTGTTGGCGGCGAGTGTGCGGGCGTCGATGTGCAGAAAATTCCCGCTGAAGGTTACGCCGCCGCGGCCGGTCGCACCGATCGTTTTGTCGCCATCGTAGCTCAGCGAAGTGCCGCCCGCCACGGTCGGAGTCAGGGCGGTGCCGGCGGTGGCGGTGCGGGTGACGTTGCCGTTTTTGTCGCGGTAGTAGCTCGCCTGGCCGCCGACGGAGAGGACGGAGTTGCGGGTGACGCGCCAGTCGGCCTTCAGGCTGGCGGAGTCGCGCGTATACCATTTCGGCGCGTCGGCGATGGCGTGGGATTGGAGAAACGGTTTGGCGGGCGTGGCGCCGGTGCCGGCGGCGGTGGCGTTCCACGTCATGGTGGAAATGTTCTGCTCGTTCCACTGCTGGGAGCGGAGGCCGGTGAAAACGATGCCGAACGTCTTCGAGAAGGGCAGCGTGAGATCGAAGTCGAAGCCGGGATGCACGCGCGGCTCGAGCGTGTCGAAGGGGAACGGCTGCTCCTTGATCATCATGCCGTCGCTGCTGGCGTTGAGAAACATCCGGTAGTTGAAGGCCATGCGGCTGCGCTCGAAGGAGCTCTTGCTGATCATGTTCACCGTGCCGCTGATGCCGTCGGCGGGATTGGCGGGCGTGGGGACCTTGGTGACCTCGATGCGGGAGACGTTGTTGATCGAGACCTGCGTGAAGAGGAAGTTGCGGTTGGCGGCGCTGCCGGAAGCGTTGGCGAGCTGCGCGCCGTCGGCGGTGACGGAGGTGAGGTTGGGATCGAAGCCGCGCACGGCGACGGCGTTGGGCGAGTCGTCGGAATACTCGATGGTCACGCCCGGCAGGAATTTCATGAACTCGGCCACGTTGCCCTCGGTGACATCGCCGAACGCATCGGTGGCGACGACGTTCTTGATGTTTTTCGCGAAGCGCTGCTCGTTGGTCGCGAGCGCCTCGCCCTCGGTGAGGCGCGAGGAGGAGGCGACGAACGCATCGAGTTTCACGACGCCGGCGGCGCTGGTGGCTTGCGCGCCGTAGCGGTCGCGGTTGCTGAGATTGATGTCGCGCTCGGCGCGTTCGCCGGCGGCGAGCGTGAGCGGCACCTGCACCGGATCGAGGCCCGAGTAGA
Organism: Verrucomicrobiota bacterium; assembly: GCA_041165185.1. Classification (GTDB taxonomy): domain Bacteria; phylum Verrucomicrobiota; class Verrucomicrobiia; order Opitutales; family Opitutaceae; genus JBEANZ01. Next base: position 1,154 of record JBEANZ010000104.1, read on the forward strand.
GCACCTCGAGGATGACCGCGCCGGCCGGCACGCGCGCGAGGCGGAAGGAGCCGCTGTCGTCGGTGAACACGCTGAGATCGGTGCCGCGCACGGTGACGCGGGCGTTGTTGAGGTATTGGCCCGTGGCCTCGTTTTGCACGCGGCCGGAGATCTCGCCGGTGGCGGCGGGTTGCGCGGCGAGGCGCGGCAACGCGGCGGCGGAAACGGCGAACAGGCAGGCGAGGAAAACGCGCAGGAGACGCGGAGCGGCGGAGGGGGCGGAGGGCGGGAGGTTCATCGGGGGAGTGCTGGTGGGGTGGAGCGCGTGCCGACGGCGGAGGGTGGCGGAGCGCGGTGCGCGGGGTAGCGAGCGCGGGCAGTGAGCGTGGCGGCGCGGGCGGCGGCAACCGGAATTTCCGCGCGCGGCCCACTGCGCCTGACCGTCTGGCAAAATCAGGCGTAGACCGGCCGGACGCGGCGGCGCACGGTGGCGGCGTTTCACCCGCACCGGGCGGGCGTCGTCGCGCATCCGCTGTTGCGCACCGGCGCTTGTCCGGCCGCGCCCAACCCTGACCATTCCACCATGATCCACGTAAAATCCCTCCGCGCCCCGTGCGCGTTTTCACCGGCGCTCGTCGCCGCGTTGCTCCTCGTCAGCACGTCGGTTGCCCCGGCCCAGACTCCGGCGGCCGCGGCGGCCAAGGAAGAAGCCGTCGCCCTCCCGCAGTTCACCGTCTCCGACAAATCGGTGAACCGCTACCAGGCCAGCCAGGCGCTCTCCGCCTCGCGCGTGGCGATGGATATCCAGGACATCCCGCAGACCATCTCGGTCGTGCCCTCCGAGTTCATCATCGACTCGAAGGCCAGCCGCATGCTCGACGCCGCGAAATACGTCACGCCCATCGTCGAGAACACGCTGCCCTACGGCGGCGACCGTTACTCGATCCGCGGCTTCCAGGTGTCGGCCGAATTTATCGACGGCACGATGTATTCCGGCGCGGACGGCTACAGCATGTCGCAGGGAATCTACAACATGGAGCGCCTCGAAATCATCAAGGGCCCCAACGCCATCCTCGTCCCCGGCGGCAGCCCCGGCGGCGTGATGAATCCCATCACGAAATCCCCGCTCTCGCGCGACGCCGCGAGCACCACGCTCGAGCTCTCCAAGTATTCCGGCAACGTGTTCAGCTTCGACGTCAACCGTGTCGTCACCAAGGACGGCAAAGCCGCCGCCCGCCTCGTCTACGCCCTCTGGCGCACCGATTACTACATCAAGGGCCAGTATCGCAACGGCTACGAACTCGCCCCGTCCTTCGCCTACCAGCTCTCGCCCGGCAACCGGCTCATCCTCAAGGCCAACTTCGTGCAGAACCGCGAGACCAACCTCGGCGGCCTCCCGATCGAGCCCAGCATCGGCGGCAACAGTTATGCGAAAATCCCGCGCGGCCTCCCGCGCGACTGGCAGTTCGGCAACGACACCGACACCCGCCACCGCTCCACCGAGCGCGGCAGCTTCGAGCTGCTCTCCACGCTCGGCACGCACGTCACCTCGCGCCTCGTCGGTATCGCCAATCACATCCGCCGCTACGACATCGGCAACACCACCGCCGGCCTCACCGGCGCCGGCGGCGGCAGCCGCAATCCCTTCACCGGCCTCTACGAGCCCGGCGTCAACTGGAACACCGCCGCCTACAACGCCAACGGCAGCGTCGCGCTCGTCGGCACGTCCGTCCCCGTCACCGATCCCTCGACGTGGATTTACGTGCGCAATCCCGGCAAGAACGACCTCGAATACACCGAGGCCCACGTGAAGAACGACTACGCCATCGCGCTCGACGCCGCCGGCGTGAAATCCACCACGCTCCTCGGCTTCACCGCCAACACCTCGAAAGTCCGCTGGCGCACGCCCGCCGCCGCCACGCGCCCCGCCGTGCCGGCCAACAACCTCGCCTCGATCACCTACCCGTCCTACATCTTCCCCCCGATCCTCCCCGGCCTCACCACCGCCAACCTCGGCACCGATCGCACCGGCAAGCAGGACGACCTCCAGGTGTTCGCCTACGACAACCTCTCGTTCTGGAACAACCGCGTGCAGCTCTCCGGCGGCGTCTCGCGTTTCTTCGGCACGCTCGCGCGCACCGACACCACCGGCACCGCCATCAACGCCGCGTTCCCGACCTCGCCCGCGTTCAACCTCTCCAGCAACGCCACCTCCTTCGGCGTCGTCATCAAACCGATCAAGGAGGTCTCGCTCTTCTACAGCCGCAACACCACCGGCGGCATCATGCCCGGCTCGCTCAACGCCGGCGTCACCGACCCCAACCTGAAATTCGCCAACGGCGGCCAGAAGGAATACGGCGTGAAAACCACGCTGCTCGAGGGACGCCTCACCGGCTCATTTGCCTACTTCGACATCGCGCAGAAAAACACCTCGGTCACGAATTCGGAATTCTTCCGCCTCCAGGCGCTCGGCGATTTCGCCGCCGCCGCCGCGCTCCCGCAGTTCCTCCTGCTCGACCTCACCTCGAAGGGCTGGGAATTTGAAACCAGTTACGCGGTGAACAAAAACCTCACCATCATCGGCAACGTGACCTCCGTGAAAATCCGGCAGCCCATCACCAACGTCCGCGTGCGCGGCATCCCGGACAAATCCTACGCGTTCTACGTCGACTACCGTTTCACCGAGGGCGGCCTGAAGGACTGGGGCGTCAACGTCGCGCTCGATTACAAGGGCGACGTCGCCGGCGAAAACGCGACCGGCTTCACCACCTCGCGTCCGTTGCCCACCGGCCCGGCGTTCGTGGCGCAGCAGCCGTCCTTCCTCGTCGAGGGCCGCACGCTGGTGAACCTCGGCCTCACCTACCGCCGCGGCCAGTGGTCCGGCGCGATCACCGCGCTCAACGCCCTCAACAAGGAATACATCCAGGCCGCCGGCTCGCGCGGTGCCGTCACCGTCGGCACGCCGCGCGACTGGAAGGCATCGCTCACCTACAAGTTCTGATCGCCGCCGCGCGGGCGGCCCGGACGGGCCGCTACGCGCACGAGCGGCGGCGGCTCGCCCAGCGCGTGAGCCGCGGTCAAGCGGCGGTCGAGATTCGCCCACGGGCGGAGGCGCATTTGGCCTCCGCCCTTTTTTGTGGGCGGCCGCCCGGTCGTGGACGAGGCGTCCCGCCTTGTGGATTGTGGATCGAGTGGCATGGGCGTCCCGCCCATCGGTTCGAAACGCCGCGCTCCCGGTCCGCGCCCGTGCGTTTCGCGCCCGTGCGCCGGCTCGCTGGAGCTCGCCGCTACCACGTGAAGCCGCTTCCGGTTCGGCGCAGTTTCTCGTGGGAAGAAGGCAGCCCGTTCAGAAGCCCCGAAGGGGCGAAAGTCGATAACACCCAGGGCAACGCCCTGGGATTCGGATTGGAAAATGTTTACGCCCTGAAGGGGCGACACCCTCGTCCGGTTGCGCCCTTTCAGGGCTTGGATTCTTGGGGCGAAGATTTCCCAGGGCGTTGCCCTGGGCTATCGACTTTCGCCCCTTCGGGGCTTCTGAACGGGCGGCCTTCGACCCACTGGAAACAGCGAGGAACCACTTCTCTCGAGTAGTTTTTTGTGAGGCGCGTAACAAAGTCAGGTTAGGGCGGGCCCGCGGCGGCCGCCGGCGGTGTGGGGCGACGTTGGAGGACGGCGGCGGCTTGGTCGGCTTTGATCACTTGCTCGAAGAATTTTTTCACGGCCGCATAATCTGTCGCCGGAATCTCGGCGGCGAAAAACTCGAGGTGGCGCGTCGCCGTGAGCATGCCGTCGGCCGCCGTGCAGCTCGTGCGGTAGCGGGCAAACGCGGTCGTGAGTTCCACGGGTTTCGGGAGCTCGTCGACGGTGAATGACGGCGGTAGCTTGATCGTGGCGGTGTCGTCGAGGCGGTGCGGGCGGAAGAGGATCGGTTGGGTGCGGGTTTCCTCGGTGAAGCTCGTGCTGCGGCGGCGCGTGAGGAGCGCGGGTTTGAAGATGAGGAGCTTGCCGCGCAGCGATTGCGCGTAGGCGGGCGCGGCGAGATCGAGGTCGATGGAGAACTGGTTTTCCTCGAAGCGGTCGGCGGTTTTGAGGTTGGAGATTTTCGCGTTGCGGACGGCGGAACTGATCCAGAGGGCGGTGCCTTTTTGGTAGTCGTCGGGGGTCTGGGATTTTTTGTCGTCGCGTTCGAGGACGGCGTCGTGGCCGTGGTTGGTTTCGGTGAGGTGGGCGGTGAGGGCGCCAGCGTCATCGATCGCGGCGGCGAGGGTGCGGTGGACGCGACTGCTGGCCGCGGGGAGCGGCGGGAGCGTGAGGAGGCCGCCGTCGGCGCCGGCTTCGAGGAGGACCTGGCTGCCGTAGTGGGAGCGGGGGAGTTCGCCGAGAGGCACGTGTTCGTCGGTCGGATCGAAGAGGAGGAGGCGACCGAGTTTGGGGTGCGCGACGATGGCGGGGCTCGCGAGATCGGCGGGGGCGGCGATGGCGAGGATCGCGTGGTTAAACTGGTAGGGCGAGGGCCACTCGGGCCAGAGGGCGCGGGCGTCGCCGGAGTAGATCGAGACGGGATAGGCGGCGATGCCCTGGACGCGGAGGAGCGCGCGGAGGAGGGTGGCCTTGTCCTTGCAGTCGCCGAAATTGCGTTGGAGCACGACGGGCGCGGGGCGGGGTTGGTAACCGCCGCCGCGGCCGAGGTTGGCGGAGACGGCGGCGTAGTTGACCTGTTGCGCGAAGCGGGCGAGCGCGCGGAGGACGGCGAGGGGCGTCGTGGCGCCGGCGGTGAGTTCGGCGGCCTTGGCGGTGACGGCGGCGTCGGTGAGGCAGGCGGCGTCGTTGAGCGGGCTGAAGTAGAGCGAGACATCGGTCCACGAGGTGAAACGCGGGACGAGTTTCTCGCGTGTCGCGGCACCGGCGGGCGCGAGGAGATCGAGGCCGAGGAGGGCCGTGAGGCGGCGCGCGCCGGGCATGGCGGGTTCGTCGGGGAGGGCGGGGAGGGCGGGGAGCGACCAGGTGCGGAGGCCGTTGGCGGCGGGCGCGGCGGCGACGCCGGGGTGGTTGATAAACGTGGCCGACACCTCCCACGCGCGCGGCAGGCGCACCGCGACGAGTTGCGCGAGGATCGGGAGCGGGCCCTGGAGGGTGTCGAGCAGTTGGGAAAAAATGGAGCGGCTCTCGATGGTGATTTCGGAGCCGAAGACGGCGCCGGTGACGGCGTTGCCGGAGGCGCTGACGTGGAGGGAGCGGGCGTCGGTGTAGAGGGCGTTGCCGCCGAGGGTGATCTCGGCGAAATCCTTTTTCACGTAGGGGATGACGTCACCCTGCGGCGGGACGAGCCACGCGAGGGTGGTGCGGACCTTGTCGGTGTCAGCGTGGTAATTGGCGGAGGCGCGGGCGTGCTTGTAGCCCTCGGGCTGGAGCATGCGGACGGCGATGCGCTCGGTGGTGGTGATGACGCCGTCGTCGCGCACGTCGAAGGTGATCTCGCGGTGGAGGACGACGGCCTTGGTTTTTTTGTCGAAGGTCGCGGGGGCGGGCGTGGCGGCGGCGCGCACGAGCCAGTCGGGCGCGGTGGGCTTGGCGGCGAGCGACGCGGCGAACGGGAGCAGGAAAAACGCGAGGGCGCGGCGGAGGTGGTGGGGCATGCGGAGATTTTTTCCTGGGCTACGAGACAGACAACTCAACGCGGCGCGGTCGCGGCCCAACCCAAGCAACGGAGGGAATGGCCACCAAAAATACAAGAGGGCACAAAAACAGCGGTTTGGTTTCTGTGCCTTCTCGCGCTTTTTGCAGCCGTCCTGCCTTGGCGAATTTCCCGTGGTCAGAGCGTCGGGTGCCGCGTGCTCCACGCGTGCGCGCGCTCGTAGGCGTGGGCGATGGCGAGGAGGTTGGATTCGCGGAAGGGTTGGCCGATGAGTTGGGCGCCGATGGGGAGGCCGCTCGCGGTGAAACCGCACGGCACGCTGATCGCGGGGAGGCCGGCGAGGTTTACGCCGATGGTGTAGATGTCGCAGAGGTAGAGCGCGAGCGGGTCGGCTTTCTCGCCGATCTTAAACGCGGGCATCGGCGAGGTCGGCGTGAGCAGCGCATCGACTTCGCGGAAGGCGTGCAGGAAATCCTGGCGGATGAGCGTGCGGACTTTTTGCGCGCGCAGATAATACGCGTCGTAGTAACCGGAGCTGAGCACGTAGGTGCCGAGGATGATGCGGCGCTTGACCTCGGCGCCGAAGCCCTCGGCGCGCGACTGGAAGTAGAGGTCGGTGATGTCGGTCGCGTGCTTTGCGCGGTGGCCGTAGCGGATGCCGTCGAAGCGCGCGAGGTTCGAGGAGGCCTCGGCGGTCGCGATGACGTAGTAGGTGTCGAGGCAGTATTGCGTGTGCGGGAGCGAGACCTCGCGGATTTCGCAGCCGAGGTTTTTGTAGAACGCGATCGCGCGCTCGACCGCGGCGGCGATCTCGGGGTCGAGGCCGTCGGCGAAATATTCCTTGGGGATGCCGAGTTTCCACGGGCCGGTTTGTCTCGTGAGCTCGGCGCGGTAGTCGGGGATCTCCGTTTGGAAACTCGTCGAATCGCGCTCGTCGTGGCCGGCGATCGCGCCGAGGACGATTGCGGCGTCCTCGACGGTGCGCGCGAACGGCCCGATCTGGTCGAGCGACGACGCGTAGGCGATGAGGCCGTAGCGCGAGACGAGGCCGTAGCTGGGCTTCAGCCCGACGACGCCGCAGAGCGCGGCGGGCTGGCGGATCGAGCCGCCGGTGTCGGAGCCGAGTGCGGCAATGGCTTCGCCGGCCGCGAGCACGGCGGCGCTGCCGCCCGAGGAACCGCCCGGGACGCGCGTCGGATCCCACGGGTTGCCGGTGGGGCCGAAGGCGGAATTTTCCGTCGACGAGCCCATGGCGAACTCGTCGCAGTTCGCGCGGCCCCAGAGGACGGCGCCGGCGTTTTTCAACTTGGTCGTGACGGTGGCGTCGTAGGGCGAGACGAAGTTCGCGAGGATCTTGCTCGAGGCGGTGAGCGGTTGGCCGGCGACGGCGATCACGTCCTTCAACGCGATGGGAATTCCCTCGAGCGGGCCGCGCGACTGGCCGGCGGCGCGACGGGCGTCGGAGGCGGCGGCTTGCGCGAGGGCGTCGGGTTCGTCGCGGTGGTTGAAGGCGTGGAGGCGCGGCTCGACGGCCTGCGCGCGCGCGATGACGGCGCGCGTGAGTTCGACGGCGGAGAGCTGGCGCGCGTCGAGGGCGGCGGCGAGTTGAGCGACAGAGCGGAAAAAAATTTCGGACGACATGGCGGCGGGCGTGATTCGGAAAAGACGGGTCGGAGCCCCTGCCTTATTCGACGACCTTGGGCACGACGATCATGTGGTCGCGCTGGGCGGGGGCGTTTTGCAACGCGAGCTCGACGGGCAGGCCGGGGCGCGCGGTGTCGTCGGCCCAGACGTTGAACACCGGCGCGGCGTGCGCGGTGGGCTCGACGCCGGTGACGTCCACTTTCTTGAGCTGCTCGATGTGGTGGAGCACGTCGCCGAGCTGGAGCGCGAATTTCGTTCTCTCCTCGGCGGTGAGCGCGAGGCGGGCGAGTTTGGCGAGGTGGTCGAGGTCGAGATCGGCGGGCGTGGGCATGGCGGCGGGAGGGCGGGTTATGCGGAGCGGTCGAAGCGGAATCAACGGGCAAAACATTTCCGGCGGCGCGTGTCGTGGCGCGGCGGGAGTCCGCGCACGATCGTCGGCGAGGTTGCAACGCTTCCGTCCCCGTTTCTACCGTGCGCGCATGAACCGCCTGCTCGCTCCCTTGCTGCTAGTCGTCGCGTCGTCGTTGCTCGCGTTGGTGCGCGCGCAGGAAAAACCCCGCCCCGCGATCACGCACGAGGAAATCCCCGCGCCGGCCGCCGCCGGCGCGCTCGGCGCGAATCTGTTTCGCGCGCCGGACGGGCGCGTGTGGCTCTCGTGGGTCGAGCCGGCCGCGCCGGGAAAACTCGCGCTGCGCTGCGCCACGCTCGACGCCGCCGCGAAGAAATGGAGCGCGCCGCGCACGATCAGCACGGAGCCGACGCTCACGGCGAGCCAGGGGGATTTTCCGCAATTCGCGATCAACGCCGCCGGCCGCGCGTGGGCGATTTGGACGGATGGCAAGGGCGGCGCGCGCGTGACGGAATCGCGCGACGGCGGCGCGACGTGGAGCGCCTCGGCCGCGTTTGCCCCGCCGGGAATCGGCGTGGAAAAATTCTCGCTCGCCGTGCTCGACGACGGCCGCGTGCTCGCCGCGTGGCTCGACGATCGCGCGAAGAAGAGCGGCGGAAAAATGTCGGCGCTCTACGCGCGCGTGCTCGGCAGCGACGCGCCCGACCAACTCGTGGACGACGCGGTCTGCGACTGTTGCCAGACCGAACTCACGGCGTTTCTCGACGGCGGCGCGCTGGTCGCGTATCGCGCGCGCACGGTGGACGAGGTGCGCGACATCCGCACCGCGCGCCTGCGCGGCAACATCTGGGAAGCGCCGCGCACCCTCCATCCGGACAACTGGAAAATCGCCGGCTGCCCGATGAACGCCGCGCGCCTCGCAAGCGAGGGCGGCCGCGTGGCCGCCGCGTGGTTCACCGCCGCCGATGGTGACGCGCGCGTGCTCGCCTCGCTCTCGCCCGACG
>JBEANZ010000105.1:0-16986 GCA_041165185.1 Verrucomicrobiota bacterium
ACCGCCGCAACTCGCCCACCCGCAACTGGCGTCTCGCCATGGGCCCGCTTCGACGCGGGCGGCGGCGGTTTGTTCCCACGCCGCCCCGCTGCGCACGTGGGATGCCGAACACTTCTGGCGCGCAGCCCGCGAGCTGAGTCGCGCCCGCACGCGCGCCGCTCAACGCGCGAGCAGGTCGCCGGTCTCGCGGAGGAGGTGAAGTTCGAGGGCGCGGCGCTGGCGGAAGCGGCGTTGGCGCGCGGCGTTGGCGAGGCGTTTTTCGTCGGCGGTCTTTTCGGGCCGGCCGGCGCGCAAGCGCAGCGGGAGGTCGACGCGCGAGGTGAACAGATTCCGATTCTTGAAGGCCGGCGGACTGTCGCGCAGGGCGAGCGCGCGCGACAACGGCCGGTCGGTCGAGAACCACGGTTCTCGGGCGATCCGCCGGGGCGAAGCGCACCAGACGGGCGGCCGCCGGCCGACGCGTTCGGCGAGATACTCGGCGTAGGCGGCGAGCCACGCATCGGAAATGTGCCCCGCGGAAAAGCGCGACGCGAGCATCTCGGGCTCCTCGGCAATCGAGCGGGCGAGCGCCGCGCGGGTGTGGAGCGTGCGGAGCGTGTGCAACCAGTCGGCGAATTCGCGCCCAAAGTGATCGAGGTCTTCGGCGCGGGCGGCGATTTCCCGCAGCGATTTGGGTCGGTCGTTCATTTCGCACCCTTCAAATACCGCTCGATCAGATCGATGGCCTCGGCGTGCAGGCCTTCGCCTGGGAAAAACCGGTCGTGGAGGGCCTCCACCGTTTCAACCGACGCGGGCTTGATCCGCGAGAGCAGGAAAAGGATATCGGCTTCGTCGCCCAGATGTCCGGGCAGCGGTTGCCGGCACGCGTTGAGCTTGAGCGCCAGCAGGTAGGCGGCCGTGGGAATCGTGATTTGCAGGCCGGGCGCGAACTCTTTCGTCGGAAACGGACGGCGTTCGCCCTGATGCGAGAGGAACTGCCCGACGTCGTCGTTGAGCCAGTTGTCCGCCAGGTTTTGCTCCTGCGCGATCTGGCGCACGAGCCGTGCGCCGGCCGCGGCCGGTCGGAGGATTGCGTCCACGTCCTTCGTCGTCTCGCGCGAGCCGTAGACGAGCGTGAAGACGGCGCCGCCGTAGAGGGCGAGCTCCAGCACGAGCCCCTCGGCCGTCGCCAATTCGGACAGGCGGCGCAGCGCCTTGGTCAGGCGGGCTTTGGTCAGGGCTTCGTAGGGCATGGATAAAACGTTACGTAACGTTTAATCGTCGGCAAGCCGGAAGCGCGGCGCGAGCGGCGCCGGCGGGACGGCGCGGCCCGCGCGGTTGACGGTGGGGCCGCCGCCGGCTTGCCTCGCGCCTCCCACTCCCCGCACCACCTTGAGCACCTCCTCCCGCTACGACGACGAAGTCGTCATCTCCTGGGCCGAACTGCACCGCGACGCGCGCTACCTGTCCGAGCTGTTGCACGGCGTCGGGCCGTGGCGGGGCATCATCGCGATCACGCGCGGCGGGCTCGTGCCGGCGGCGCTCATCGCCCGCGAACTCGACCTCCGCCTCATCGACACCATCTGCGTGACCAGCTACGCCGCCGCCTCGGGCGCCGCCGCCGCGCAGGAACAGAGCGGGGTGACGATCCTCAAGGGCGTGGCGGGCGACGGCGAGGGCATGCTGCTCGTCGACGATCTCGTCGACACGGGCAAGACGGCGCAGGTGGTGCGCAAGCTCCTGCCGAAGGCGCATTTCACGACGCTCTACGCGAAGCCCGCCGGCCGGCCGTTCGTCGATACGTGTGTGAAGGAGTTCAAGCAGAACAAGTGGATCTATTTCCCGTGGGACATCGACTACCGCTTCGTGAAAACGATCAAGGACGGCGGGCGCGCGCACAGCGGCACGGCGCCGTAGGCGTGGCGGCGAACCAAGACCCGGCCGGCGCGAAAAACGCTGGCGCGGACGGGCCTTCGACCTACGCTCGGTCCACCATGGACCGCGAAGCGGAATCACGCCTGATCGCCTTCTGCGTCGAACAACACGCGTGTTTCGACCCGACGGCGTGGACGCACTGCCCGGCAGTTCCGCCGCGGGAGCTAGCGATGGTCACTCGCTACCTCGCGGGCGTGGCGTGGTATGGCCACGGCGCGGCGCTGCGGGCGCTGGCGGCCGCGCTGCCCGAATCGGCGGCCGAGTTGGCCCGCGAAACGAGTTTTGACGCGTCGCGCTTCGCTGGCCTGCTCAAGGCCCACCTCCGCCACGCCGGGCGGCCGGTTGCCGCATGAAGGCATTTCCCGAACTCGCCGCGGCGCTGGGCGAGATGCTCGACCGCATGGACGTCTCGTTACGCGCCGGCCGCTATTCCGGCCCGGCCGTCGTGATGTATCTCGCGGGCGGAGTGGCCGTGAACTACTACTGCGGCACCCGCTACACGGAGGACGTCGACGCGTCGTTTTCCCACCGCTTCGTCCTGCCCAAGGACCTGTCGGTAAACTATCGGCGCCGGGATGGCAGCGAAGCCTTCATCTACTTCGATCCCAACTACAACACGTCGTTCGCGTTGCTGCACGAGGGCTTCGAGGACAACGCTCGCGAGTGGACGGGCATCGGCAACGAGACGCGACTGGTCCACCTGCGCGTGCTCGCGCCGCTGGACCTCGCGGTTTCGAAGATCGCCCGGTTTTCCGAGCAGGATCGCGCCGATATCCGCGCGCTTGGCGCCGAGGGTTTTTTCACGGCGGCGGAACTGCGCGCGCACGCCGTCGACGCGATGCGCGATTTCATCGGCGACAAGCGGCCACTCCTGACCTCGCTCGATCTGATTGAACGCGAACTCGCGCGGTAGCGTGCCGGACTCCTCCACGCGATTGGGACAAGGCTCCATTCGAGCGCAGGCAAGGCTGCCGCCGAAGGAAACCCGCCCACGGTGCGCGGCGGGTGAAGGGTTGCTCGGCTCTTGCGGGGCGGTCGCCGCGAGCGGCGCCCGCGCTCAATACGCGCCCTTCAGCGCGAGCGTCCAGGACTGGCCGACCGATTGGTGGTTCGTCATCGCGGTGCCCGACGCGAAGCGCTGCATCGAGATGTAGGGCGAGTTCAGGATGTTCCGCACGCTCACCGAGAGGCTGTAAACGTTGTTCAACCGCCAGCCGCCGCCGGCGTCGAGGTTCGTGCGGTGGCGGCGGTAGGTCGTGCCGGCGAGGTTCGTGTTCACGTCCGCGGACCAGTTCCAGTTGGCGTAGAGGCTGAGGCGTTGGAGCGAGTAGTTGAGGCCGCCGCTCGCGAGGTGGGGCGTGAGGTTGGTGCGCGGGAGCTCGGAGTAGAGGCGGGTGTAGCTGCCGCGCACGGAGAGCCGGCGGAAGGGCCGGCCGAGGAAACCGAGGCTCTGGTTGTATTCCACTTCCATGCTGCGGATCTTGATCGTGCCGGGGTTGTTGTTGGAAGTGATGAACGTGTAGCCCTGCAGTTCGTCGGTGCCGGTGTAGCCGAACTGCTGCGCGCTGAGCCGGTCGTTCACGATCAGATCGGTGACGACGCGTTGGGTAAACGTCGCCGCGAGCTGACCGACGGGCTCGAAGTAATACGCGACGCGCGCCGCGTAGTTGTCGGAGGTCTCGGGCTTCAGACGCGGGTTGGGCGCGGTGACGATCGGCTGGGTTTCGGGCGGGGTCGGCGAGTCGTCGATAATCCAGACGCCGGAGAGGTTCACGTAACTGGGCCGGCGGATCGTGGCGCTGTAGCCGAGGTGGACGTCGAGGTTGCGCAAGACGTGGTATTTCAGCGAACCGCTCGGGAAGAGGTTGTCGTAACCGCCCGTGCGGTGCGTGCGCGGCTGCGAGAGGAACTGGTAATTGATGCCGGGGATCGTGGTGGCGACGCCGGCGCCGTTGACGGCGATGCCGGCGGCCTTGAGTTGTGCGGGGCTGCGCGGGTCGGCCTCGCTGGCGTCGGTGTGGGTGCCTTCCCAGCGCAGGCCGGCGCGCGCGATCACGCCGTGCCACGTGGTCGTGCCCATGAGATACGCGGCGTCGATGCGCTCGTTGAAGCGGCGGCGGCGGGCGACGTAGGACTGGTAGTAGTTGTCGTTGTTGGCGCCCCAGTTTTGGCGGAACGCGGCGGGGTTGGCGTTGTAGAGATCGGCGAGGGCGCGGAGGTTGGGGACGAAGACATTGCCGCCGGAACTTGAGGTGATTTTCCCTTTGTTGAGGCCGAGATCGTATTCCCAGGGCGAGGGGAACCGGGCCCACGTGCCGGCGGGCGCGAGCACGCCGTCGGGCGCGTAGTCGAAGCGTTTCGCGAGCTGGTCATCCTCGAATTTCTGGCCCTGCTCGCGGGACTTGATCCCACTTTTCCAAACGACGGGGAGGCCGAGCGTGGTCTTCAGCGTGGCGTTGATTTCGCCGCTGAGAAACAGGGTGCGGCCGAAGCGGCCGTCGTTCGCGCTGATCTGCGGCGTGGTGAAACTCGCGCCGTTGGAAATGTCCGGCCCGGCGATCTGCGTGAACTGCCAGTCAGTCGAGAGCGCGGAGGAGCGCGTGGCGCGATAGGTGATGCCGGTGGCGGTGGGCGAGTTGGTGTCGCGGATCGAATTGCGGTGGACGAGCGGGTCATACCAGCTCGTGGAATCGGAGTAGGCGAACTTGCCCTCGACCTCGAAATTGCCGCGCTTGTAGGCGATGCGCGGGAGCACGGTGAACGTCTCGCCCATCTTGGAAACGGCGACGGGATTGGTTACCACGGTGCCGTTGGGGGCGGAGGTGAAACTGAGCAGCGGGTCGGCACCGGAGATGTTGGCGCGCGTGCCGGAGTTGAAGATGACGGTGCGCTGGGGTGTCCAGAGATCGACGTAGTTGTAAACGAGGCCGAGGCCGACGTTGAGATCGGGGGAGATTTTGTAGTCGGTGGTGAGCGTGGTGGCGAAGCGCTTGTTGAAGCGCGGGGCCCACTGGAAATTCAGCGCGGTGGGGACGAGCGGGCGCGGATCGGCGGCGGTGGGGGTGATGCTGCTAAACGTCTGCGCCGTGACGATCGCTTCCTGGTAGACGTTGGACTCGCTGATGTTGAGGACGACGCCGAGGCTCCGGTTGAGGAAGACGTCGGAGTATTCGAAGATGCCGCCGGGGCGGATTTTGTGGCGGAGGGTGTCTTCGTCGGGGCCGCGCGAGGCGGAAAGGCTCATGGCCTCGGAGTGCGCGGTGATGTTGGCCTGCCAGGAGATGCGGCGGCCGGAGCGGTCGAAGGCGCGCTTGGTGCGGAGGTTGATGTTGCCGGCGGGGGAGTTGGCGTCGACGTCGGCGCTCACGGTCTTGTTGATCTCGATCGCCTCCATGCTGTTGAGGGAGGCCATCTCCATCGTGAAGGAGCGCGCGGCGCCCGAGCCGCTGTTATTGGCGTCGACGCTGGCGAGGGCGATGCCGTCCATCGTGACGGAGGTGTATTCGGAAGGCAGGCCGCCGAGGCGCACGGTGCGGGCCTCGCCGTAAAACTGATCGAGTTCGACGCCCGGGAGGTGTTTCAGGAATTCGCCGACGTTGCCCTCGGCGTTGTCGCCGAAGGCGTCGGAGGCGACGGTGTTGGTGATGTTCATGGAATTGCGCTGATCCATGATGGCCTTGGCGTTGCCCTCGCGCGCGGAGGCGACGACGAATTTTTCCAACTTCACCGCCGCGGCGCCGGTGGTGGTGGCGGGGGAATCGTCGAGCGTGCTCACGAGATCGAAGTCGCGCGTGACGGTCGCGCCGGCGGGCACGGGGACCTTCGCGGTCACGGTGCGGTAGCCGGTGTAAGTGATGGAGAGCGTGACCTCGCCGGCGGGCACGGGCGAGAGGCGAAACGCGCCCTCGTCCTCGGAGACGACGCGCTGGCCCGTCTCGACGACGCGCACCTCGGCGTTGCGCACGAACTCGCCGGTGGCGGGGTTGAAAATTTTTCCGCGGATCGTGCCGGGGGCGGCGGCGGGGGCGGTCTGGGCGGACGCGAGCGCGGGAAACGCGGCGAGCGCGAGGCCGGCGGAGAACAGGAGCAGGGATTTCAGTTTCATGGACGGAGTGGGGTCGCGGGTCGGCGCTCGGCGGGTGCGCCGGTCGGGCGCGCACCGTAGCGCGCGCCGCCGCGGCAATGGAAGCGTGAAAAAAATTTCGGGAAAATTCCCGCGCCGCCGCGCGCGCCTCCGCCCCCGGGCGCGCGGGCTTCGCGACGTTTTTCCCCCGCTTCATCCCATCGAGATCGGCGCGCGGCGCGGCAGCGCTATCAACGCCGCCATCCCGAGCGCAGTCGGTTTCCGAAAGCGCTCCCGAAAAACCAAAAAAACAAAATCCAAAAACTCCACCCACCCACCGCCATGAAAACCATCGCCCGCCTCCTCGCCCTCGCCGCGCTGTTCGCCGCCGCCACCGCCCTCGCCCAACCCCCCGGCCGCCGCCCCTTCGGCCCGCCGCCCGTCCCAAACTCGGACGGCACCATCACGCTCCCCGACGGCACCGTCGTCACGCCCCCGGCCCGCAACAGCGACGGCACGATCACCTTGCCCGACGGCACCGTGGTCGATCCCGCCGACTTGCCGCCGCCGCACCACCCGCCCGTGAAAAACGCCGACGGCTCCCTCACGCTCCCCGATGGCACGACGATCCAGCCCAACGCCGACGGCACCTACACGCTTCCCAACGGCCACGTGATCGATCTCTCGCAACCGCCGCCGGCGCGCGGCCCCGGCGGCCACCGCGGCCCGCCGCCCGCGGGTGGCTGAGTTGATAGGTTGTAGGATTGCAGGGCGGGGTCACCGACCCCGCCCTTCACCAGCGAACGCCCCGCGCCGGTCGCGGCGGGGTCGGCGACGCCGCCCTACAACAACACCCTCCAAACTCCGCGAAATTTTTGTGCAAAGTGCGCCTAATGCCAACCGCGCGGTCGTGATGCCCTCACGACCGCGCGTTTTCCGTCTCCCCCCGCGCCGACTTTCCCCGTTGAACCTCCGCCCGCCCTCGCCCGCACTCTCCCCGTGACCCGCGCCCCGCAAAAACGCCTGCTCTCCGTGCTCACGCTCTTCGCGTTGCAGGCCGCGCTGTGGACCGCGCTGAGCTTCGCGTTTGCCGCGCTGCTCGTGCTCGCGGGCGGTTTCGAATGGCGCGCGGCGCTCGGCATCGCGGCCGTGAACTGGCTCCCGTGGGTCGCGCTCACGCCCGCGATTTTCTGGCTCGCGCGCCGCTTCCCGATCGAACGCGGCCGGCTGCTGCGCAGCGTGCCCGTGCATCTCCTCGGCGCCGTGGCCTGCACGGCCATCACGCTGGTGATCGCGACCACGGCGTTTCCCCCGCCGGTGGGCGGACCGCCGCCCGGGCTGCGCGACTTCGGGCGCGGCGGCCCCGGGGGCCCGGGTGGATTTGGCAAGAAACGCGGCTTCGGCGAACGCCCCCTGCCCGCCGCCCCCGCCGAGCCCGCCGCCGCCAATTCCGCCGGCGCCTCCACGCCGAAGGCCGACGCTCCCGCTCCCGGTTCCGCGCCCGGTGGCCCCCGCGAATTCCGCGGCCCCCCGCCCGACGATCGCTTCGGCCCAGGCGGCCCCGGTGGACGCGGCGGGCACGGCGGACCCGACGGCGACTTCGGCCGCGGTCGCGGCGGGCGCGGGCGCGGCGGCCCCGGCGGGCTGGACGGCCCCGGCGGTTTTTTCTCATCCGACCCGCGCCGAAATTTCCTCGGCCTCTTTGGCCCCTTCGCCCTGCGCGGCAACTTCGGCCTCGCGATCTACTTCATCGTCGTGAGCGCCGCGCACGCCTTCGCCTATTACCGCCGCGCCAAGGAGCGCGACCTCCAGGCCGTCGAACTCACCGCCCACCTCAACCGCGCCAAGCTCGACGCCCTCCGCCTCCAGCTCCAGCCGCACTTCCTCTTCAACACCCTCAACGCCATCTCCACCCTCGTCCACCGCGACCCCCGCGCCGCGGACGAACTCATCGGCGATCTCGCCGACCTCCTCCGCCTCTCGCTCCTCACCACCGATCACGAAGTCCCCCTCGCCCGCGAACTCGAACTCCTCGACCGCTACCTCGCGATCGAGCAGACGCGCCTCGGCGCCCGCCTCCGCCTCGTCCGCGAAATCGATCCCGCCGCCACCGCCGCGCTCGTCCCGACCTTCGTGCTCCAACCCCTCGCCGAAAACGCCATCCGCCACGGCCTCGAACCGCGCGCCGCCCCCGGCACCCTCACGATCATCGCGTGCGTCAACGCCGGCACGCTCACGCTCGCCCTCGCTGACGACGGCGTCGGCCTCGCCTCGAATCAGGAAAACTCCCGCCGCGGCATCGGCCTCGCCAACACCGAGGCCCGCCTGCAGGCCCTGCACGGCAAAGAGGCGACGCTCCAACTCATCACCCCCGCCACCGGCGGCCTCCGCGTGGAAATCACGCTGCCGCTGCGCACCGCCACGCCGCGCGAGGCCAAGCCAACCGACCCCGACACCGAGGGCACGACCGAGTCGACGAACGCACTGCGAAAATGATCTCCCGATTTTTTTTGACCACGGATCGCACGGATCAACACGGATCAGCGGCTGCCTTGATCCGTGTTGATCCGTGCGATCCGTGGTGGATTGGCTGGCTCGGGGATTTCTCCGTGGCCTCGGATTGGACCTCGGCGGAGGCCGTGCGTCCGGTTTGAGCTCTTTTCGCCGATGAAACTTACCGCCCTGATCGTCGACGACGAGCCCCTCGCGCGCGAACGCCTCCGCACCCTCCTCGCCGCCGAGCCCGACCTCGAACTCATCGGCGAATGCGCCGACGGCCGCGCCGCCGTCGCCGCCGTGCGCCAGCGCCGGCCCGACCTCCTCTTCCTCGACATCCAGATGCCCGAGCTCGACGGCTTTCAAACCCTCGCGCAACTCAGCGCCCCCGACGCCCCGCCGCTCCCCGCCGTGATTTTCGTGACCGCCTTCGACGAACACGCCGTCAAGGCCTTCGAGTTTCACGCCCTCGATTACCTGCTGAAACCCTTCAAGCCCGCGCGCCTCAAAGCCGCCGTCGCCCACGCCCGCGCCCAGCTCGCCGCGAAAAAATCCGGCCCCGCTGCCGGCGCCAGCGCCGACGAGGCCACCGCCCGCCTCCTCGCGCTCCTCGAAGCCCGCGCCGCCGCCGCGCCCGAATACCTCGCGCGCCTCGCCGTGCGCGACCGCGACAAAGTCCGCTTCGTGAAAACCGCCGACCTCGACTGGATCGAGGCCTCGGGCAACTACCTCGTGCTCCACGCCGGCAAGGAAAACCACGTCCTGCGCGAGACGCTCACGGCGCTCGAAGCGCAGCTCTCGCCCAAGGAATTTTTCCGCCTCAACCGCAGCGCCCTCGTGCGCCTCGACCGCATCCACCACGTCGAACCCGCGTTCAACGACGAACACATCGTCATCCTCGCCGACGGCACGAAGCTCACGCTCACCCGCGGCCTGCGCGAACTGCAGGACCGGTTGCGCTTCGCGTAGGCACGTGCCGGGCCGCTTGACGCCCATGGATTTGTCAGACAACACGCTTCGCATGACGACCAACGTCCGCGCGTTTCTCCGTGACTTTGCCACCTTCAAGGCCCACGCGCGCAAGGGTGCGACCGTGCGCGTGCAGGACAAGGAGGGGCAGTTCCTGTTCACCGCATCCACGCCGCGCCGCTCCTTGCTCGGGGCGGCGAAGGGCAAGATCTCGTTTCGCGGCGATCTCACGCAGCCAACGCTGCCAAACGACAGCTGGAAGCCCTCCCTCTGATGCCGCGGCTCAAATACGTGCTCGATACGCACGCGTTCCTTTGGGCTGCCACCGACGAGGACCGCCTGAGCGCCAAGGCGGCGCGGGCCGTGATCACCACGCCCTACGAGCAACTGGCGATCTCCGATGTCACGCTTCAGGAAATCGGGCTCCTCCTGCACGCGGGGCGAATCTCGTTTCGGGGGGCGCCTGCCACCGTGTTGGGCCATCTGCTCCACTACGTCACCGTGCTGCCCATCACGCTCGACATCGCGATCGCGGCGCCCGCACTTGCCTTCAAGCACGGCGACCAGTTTGACCGCATCATCGCCGCCACGGCCAAGGTCCACGGCGTCCCGCTCATTACGAAGGATACCAACATCACCGACGCCGGCACAGTCGCCACGCTCTGGTGAGCGGCGCCCGGCTCACGCCGCCAACCGCCCGCGCGGCGGCCGGCGAAACGCCGCCTCCGCCCGCGGCACCGCCCCGATCGCGCCGCCCACGCTCACGCGCAGGAACGGCCGCACGCGGTTCAGCCGCAGCTTCACCGCCCCCACGCTCAATCCCTCGCGCGCCGCCGCCGCCTGGTAGCTCTCCCCGTGCACGATCATTTCCACGAGATGGCGGTCGCGCGGGCTCAGTTGGCGCAACGCGAACTCCAGCGCCTCCATGATCTCGGAGACGCGGCGCAGGCTGTCCGAGTCGGGCGCGGCGGCGACTTCGCGCTCGTCCCACACCGTGAGCGGCCGACACCGGCGGCGACGCAGCGAATCGAGCGCGGTGTTGCGCGCGAGCGCGAGCAGCCACCCCTCAAACGCCCCCGCGTCCCGCAACACGTCCAGCCGCCGCAGCATCTTGATCATCACGAGCTGCACGACGTCGTCGACGGCGCTCGGCTGACTGATGATCGGGCGCACGAAGGCGGCGATGCGGTGCGTGTAGCGGCGGACGAGTTCGGCTTGGGCGGCGGGCTCGGCGGACTGGGCGCGCGCGATGAGCGCGGCGAGTTCGGCGCGGGCGGCGGCGTCCGGTTTTTCCCGCGGGCGCGCGGGGAATTCGGCGGTGGGATTCATGCGCGCCACGAAAACCGCCGCCCCCGCCCACCGCGACCCGACTGGGACGAACCCGGGAAACGACGATGCGAACCCGCCCTCGCCGGGGACGAACGGCGCCGCCGGGTTCGCGGTTCCTCCGGTCGGAGGTTCCGAAGAATTCCCCAACCGGCTAAAACCGTAACTACGAACCCAAGCCGCGCCCCTCCGGAGTAAGGCAGGGTCTCTGACCCGCCCTTCGAACCTCCCTCGACGCTTGAGGGCAGGTCAAAGAACTCGCCCTGCTTTCGGCGCGCCGAAAAACTTTGCCGCCTTCGTGCGCGCGCACCCACCATCCGCGCGATGCCCCCTCCCCCCCCCGCCCACGACGACGTCGTGCACAGCGAATCGTTCCTCCAATCGCTGATGCGCCGGCAACTCAAACTCTCCGTCGCCTGCGCGGCGACGTTCCTCGTCGCGCTGCTCGGCATGCCGCTGCTGAACTATTTCGCGCCCGCGCTCATGGCCACGCGCGTCGGCGGCTTCACGCTGAGCTGGCTCATCCTCGGCGTGTTGTTCTTCCCGTTCGTGTGGGTGATTTCGTTCCTCTTCATCCGCCGCTCGATCGCGCTGGAAAACGACGAGGTCGAGTCGGTGAAGGGAAAACGCTGAACCCATGAGCACCCTCGCGTTTCCCCTCGTGCTCGCCGCGGTCGCCACGGGCGGCCTCCTCGGCGGCGTCGATCCGTGGATTTTTGTTTTCTCGTTCATCACCGTCGCGGTGACGATCTGGATGGGGTTTCGCTCGGCGAAGACCTCGAAGACCGCGAGCGACTTCTTCGTCGCGGGCCGCTCGGTGTCCGTCGGGTGGAACGCCTCCGCGATCTCCGGCGAATATCTTTCGGCGGCGTCGTTCATGGGCGTCGCCGGCATGGTGATGTCGAGCGGCTACGATGCGCTGTGGTATCCCGTGTGTTATGCGTGCGGGTATCTGTTCCTGCTGCTGTTCATCGCCGGGCCGCTGCGGCGGTTCGGGGCCTACACGATTCCGGATTTCGCGGAGGGCCGGTTTGATTCGCCGCTGTTTCGGAAAATCGCGGTGTGCTTCGTGTTGTTCATCGGGTTTTTCTACACGATGCCGCAGATGAAGGGCGCGGGCGTGACGCTCGCCTACATTTTCCCGGGCATGCCGTATTGGGGCGGCGTCGTGCTCGTCGGCGCGGTGATCACGCTCAATGTCGCGATGGGCGGCATGAAGGGCATCACGCTCGTGCAGGCGTTTCAGTATTGGATCAAGGTGTTCGCGATCAGCGTGCCGGTGTTCGTGCTGATGGCGGTGTTTGGTTTCTACAACGGCCACGTCGGCGCCAACACCGCGCCCGGCGAAACCGCCGCGCCCACGCCCGCCACCGAGATCGCGCGCAAGCCGCTCGTGGAAAAAGCGCCGAAGGACGCCGCGTGGGTCGCGCCGTTTGGCCCGCTCACGACGAAGGCCGTCAACGCCGCCGCCGCCGCGCTCCCTGCCGAGCAACGCCCCGCGTATCTCGCCGAGCACCAGAAGCCCTACTCGCTGCTCTACACCTACTCGCTCATCATCGCGCTCGTGTGCGGCACGGCCGGGCTGCCGCACATCCTCGTGCGCTTCTACACGAATCCCGACGGCGTCGCCGCCAAGCGCACCACGATGTGGGTGATGATTCTCATCGGCGTGTTTTACGTTTTCCCGCCGGTGTTCGGCGTGCTCGGGCGCAACCTCATGCCGGAGCTCTACACCGGACTCGCCGGCATCAAGGGCACGGATCAGGTGGTGTTGAAACTGCCCACGCTCGTCGGCGAAAAGTTCGGCGTGCTCGGCTCGATCCTCAGCGGCATCACGTGCGCGGGGGCGTTTGCGGCGTTCATGAGCACGTTCAGCGGGCTGCTCGTCTCGATGACGGGCGCGCTCGCGCACGACGTTTACGGCCGGATGCTGCGCCCGCAATCGAGCGCCGAGGAACGCATGAAGGCTTTCAAGATCGCGGCCATGATCATCGGCGGCGTGGCGATCACGCTCGGGTGTTTCGTCGAGCCGCTGGAGATCAACTTCATGGTCGGCCAGGCGTTCGCGATCGCGGCGGCGAGTTATTTTCCGCTGTTGTTCATGAGCGTCTGGTGGCGCGGCATGACGATGACGGGCGCGGCGACGGGGATGTTAACCGGCGGACTCTGCGCGCTGGGTGCGGCGGCGCTCACGAATTTTTCGACGCTCGCGCTCGACAAGGGCCCAATGGGAAAAATCTTCGCCGGCTTTGCGCCGCTCAACGGTTTCTGGGCCGCGCACCCGCTGCTGCGCATCCTCTGCGAGCAACCCGCGATCTGGTGCGTGCCGCTCGCGATCGGGTTGATGGTGATCGTCTCGAAGGCGACGTCCGCGAGCGTCCCCGGCGACATCCGCATGAAGATGCTCGTGCTCCACGCGCCCGAGCAACTCGGGCTCAAGCAGGAATACATTCAGGAACACCAAGCTGGCGCCGGGCACTGAGCGACGCGACGCGACGCGGGCGCAGGCGGCGTCGTAGCGGCGGGCGTCCCTGCCCGCCGAGTTGGGGCGAGCGGGCAGGGGCCTTCGCGGCGGCGGCGACGGCGGAAGAATGGTTTCTCGCGGTGTCCGTTGGGTAACCGCCGGGAATTGGGCGCCCTAAAGGGGCGAAAGTTGAAAGCCCAGGGCGTTGCCCCGCTGCCATTGAATTAGCGCTGAATTGCCGCCACCGCAGTGCCTTGCACGCCGGCGGCGTGCCAGACAGTAGCCGGGGGTTGAGGCACGACCCCCCCCGGTGATCATGGTTTTTCCGAGGCACCCCGGAGCGGGTGCCAGAAGCTCGGGTAGGCGGACCCTTCTGGCATCCCTTCAGGATGCTCGATCAAAAACAAACTGACCGGGGGTATCGCCGCAACGGCTCAACCCCCGGCTACTTTCTGGCACACCTCCGGTGTGCAAGCCGTCCCAGCCGCCAGAACCTGCGCGCCCCGGAATCCGTAGTTCAATTGCCGTGGGGCGCTGCCCTGGGCTTTCCACTTTTTGCCCCGTTGGGGCACCCAACCCCCGGTAGCTCCCCACCGGAAACAGCGAAGAACCAAAAAAAAGGCAGGCCCGCGCGGGCCTGCCTTGGGTGAGGGTGTGGCGGCCGGTGCCGCCGTGCTCAGAATTGGCCGGTCACGCCGAACTTCACCGTGCGCGGCACGACCCACTGCGAGCGCGTGCGGCTTTCCATGAACATGTATTGGCGCGGGCCTTCCTGCGCGATGTTGTTCACGTTGAAGAAGAGCGTGGCCTCGGGGCGCACGCGGTAGGAGAGGCCCGCGTTCATCACCCGCCACGCGTCGCGGTAGATGTTGCCGTTGCCGGGCGAGGTGAGGCTGTAGGCGACGGGATATTTGCCCGTGTAGTTCATGTCGAACGAGGCGCCGAACTTGCGGTAGTTGTAGAGCAGGCCGACGTTGTAGGCGCGCGGGATGAAGCCGGCGACCTGACCGTTTTGCAGTTCCACGGTGCCGCCGCGGTTGCCGCTCGTCTCGAGGTAGGTGTAGTTGGCGCGGGCGGTGAGTCCCTTGAGGACGCCGGGCAGGAACGATAGGCGTTCGCGGAAATCAAACTCGAGCGCTCTGAGCTTGGCCGTGCCGTTGTTGGAGACCTGGATAATCTCGTAGCCCTCATAGAGGCCGTCGAAGCCGTTATCCTGCCCCGTGGGCACGAGCTGGCCAGAGCGGCCTGCCGGTCCGATGTAGTCCTTGATGTTTTTCTTGTAGCCGCGGACGGAGAACATGCCGGACTTGCTGAAATAATACTCCAGCTTGAGGTCAACGTTGGTTGCAAGCTGCGGCTGGAGGTCGGGGTTCCCGAGCGTGACGGTCCGCGCCGCATCGTTGGCGGTGGGGGCCGTGATGAGGTTGGCGAGGGCCGGCCGGCCGTAGCTCTTGCTCCAACTGGCGCGGGCCTTGAAGTTCGACGTGAGGTCGTAGGCGAGGTGGAGGCTGGGGAAATACTTGTTGTAGCTGCCGTCCTTCGCGAGCCGCGCGTAGTCGAGATCGGCGCGTTTGAAGTGATCCGGGACGAGGACGTTAGACGTGCTGCGGGCGCGGAAATAGGTGAACGTGTCCGTGGTGACCCATTCGCCGCGAACGCCGCCGACGGCGGTGAAGCGGCCAATCCGCGTCGAGCCTTGGACGTAGGCGGCGTCGACGCCCTCCTCGAGGATGCGGCGATTGGTCAGCTGCGAGGTCGCGGTGAAGTTGACGTCCTCTTCCCAGAGCGCGGTGTTGGTGAGCGTGCCGCTGATCG
This sequence comes from Verrucomicrobiota bacterium, assembly GCA_041165185.1. Taxonomy (GTDB): domain Bacteria; phylum Verrucomicrobiota; class Verrucomicrobiia; order Opitutales; family Opitutaceae; genus JBEANZ01. The sequence goes on from JBEANZ010000105.1 coordinate 15,048, forward strand.
CGGCCGGATCGACGATCGGGAGGCGGCGGCCGCCGTTTTGGATTTCGAATTCCGAGATCGGCATCAACGCCGTCGCGGGCAGGACCGTGCCGACTTTCTGATACCAGCGGCGGGGGTAAACCTGCCGGTTGTTGACGCGGCGGTTGATGGTATCGAGGCCGGCCTTGAGCGTGACCGCATACTGCATCGGGAGCGTGTAGGAGGCGTTGAAGTTGGCGGCGACCTCGTTGGTGTCGGTGATGGTGTCGCGCTTGACGAAGACGCCCGAGGTGACCGGGACGGGCTGGGTCGTGGTGTTGGCGGCGGTGATCACGAAGGGCGTGTAGCTGGCGATGTCGTAAACGTTCGCGCCAGAGGTCTGGGTGAAGACCCGGCCGCGGAGGTCGGAGTTGTCGAGGATGAAGCCGACGGCGTCCTTCGTGCGCAGGGCGACGGTCCCGCCCTCGCGCTCGCGGCCCGCGCCGGAGTCCCAGTGGGTGTTGGACCAGCGGTAGGCGTGGTCGACCTTGAGGCGGCCCCAGTTGTGCTCAAACGCGAGCGTGCCCGTCGGGTTCTTGCTCGTGAACGAATACTTCTGCGGGAAAAGGCGCATCTGCGCGGCGCCGACCGCGACGCCACCGGGTTGGAGCGCGGTGTTGTTCACCGGGAGAATCTCGATGCGGTTGGCGGTGTAGCCCGCGCGAATGGCGCCGTTGGGGTTGGTCACCGGATCGTTGATCGTGAGGTTGGTGGAGACCCAGGGGTTGACCGCCGTGTAGGTGAAAAAGGGCTCGGAGCCGGCGTTGTAGAGGAAGCGCAACGAGACCTGGGTGCTCGCCGATACCCGGTAGTCCACGCGTCCGCTGAACGCGAAGAGGAAGCGATCATTGAGGCCGCTCTGGCGCGTGTAGTCGCGGAGTTGGGCGACGGGGTTGGTGGTGTTTTCGTAGAGGTTGATGTCCCAGTCGTGCGGATTGATCACTTCCTGATAACCGATGCCGAGCACGATCCCGAGGTTCTTGTGGCCTTGGCCGACGTCGAAGAGTTCGGTGTGGCTGAAACTCAGGTCGGGGCGGAAGGGGCGCTCGCTCACGACAAAATTGCGTTTGGACCATTCGGGGAACCAGCGGCTGGACGCGCTGAAATTCGTGCGGCGGCGCTCGGACATCGCGAGCGGGGATTTGGTGCGGAGGTTGAGCTGGCCGCCGAGCGAATCGGCGCGCTTGTCGGGCGTCTGCCCGGCGATGATCTCGATGGACTCGTAGTTGGAGCCGGAGAACGAGTGGAGCGTGGCCGTGCGGCCGTCGCCGCCGACGCCGGTCGAGGACATGCCGTCGATGTTGAGGCGCGTGTAGCTGGCGGGCATGCCGCCGATGCTGACGTTGTTAATCAGATTGTCCTCGTCCGTGGTGAACGTGATGCCGGGCAGGCGCGAGGCGAGCTCGCCGACGTTCTGCGTCGGGAGGATGCCCCACTCGTCGAAGGCGGTCACGTTTTTCACGTTGAGGGCGTTGCGCTGCTCGGTGAGCGAGAGCGCCTGGCCCTCCTTCACGGTCTCGACCGTAAAGGGTGCCATCGTGATCGTGTCGGAGGACTTCAGCTCCACGTCGATGCGCGTCGCGCCGCCGGTGACGGAGACTTTCTGCTTCGATTCGGTGAAGCCCGAGTAGCTCACCACGAGGTCGACCGCGCCGGCGGGGAGGTTCTTGAAGGAGAACTCGCCCGCCGAATTCGTGAACTCCGCGCGGTTCAGCGACGGGATCGTCACTGTGGCCCCTTGGAGGGCGTTGTGGGTGCCGGCGCTCGTGACCGAGCCCGCGATGGAGCCGGTGTCGGCGGCGCGCGCCGCGAGGGCCAGCGTAAACAACAGGCCTGCTGACAGGCGCAGCAGCCGGGAAACAAAACCAATTCTATCAGTGGAGCAGTTCATGGGTGGTTCGGGTTGGCCCCGGCGTGGTGA
>JBEANZ010000106.1:0-2742 GCA_041165185.1 Verrucomicrobiota bacterium
GGGCTTGCTGGAGATCGTCGAGGTGCATGGGCGCGCCGGGGACCGGTGAAAGGGGATTCGCGCGGCGCACGCGAGCTTGAATCGCCGCGGGCGCAACTCGTCCTCGACAAACGCCCGCGAAGCGATTCCCGTCGTGCCCAGAAAATTATCCACACGATGGAAAACCTGCGCGGGGCGACCGCCCCTACTTCGCGGACGAGGGTGACACCGAAGGTGAAAACGTTCGTGCTCGATACGAACGTCCTGATTCACGACCCCCAGTCGATTTTCAAGTTTCAGGACAACCACCTGGCCATCCCCGTCGAGGTCCTCGAGGAGCTCGACGCCATCAAGGGCGAGCAGTCCACCGAGCGCGGTCGCAGCGCGCGCCGCGTGCACCGCATCCTGCAGGAGCTGTTGCCCGACACAAAGGCGATGCTCGACGGCGTGAAGCTCGAGACCGGCGGCATGCTCCGCATCATCATCAACCCCTACCTCGCGGAACCGGATCGGCGTTCGCCCGCGATGGATCGGTTGCGGGCGATTTTGCCGGACCTCACGAAGAAGGACAACCGCATCATCGCCGCCGCGCTCTACGTGCAGGAGACGTTTCAGCCGCCGACAATCCTCGTGACGAAGGACGTCAACGTGCAGCTCAAGGCCCGCGCCGTCGGGCTCGAGTCCGACGACTACCTCAACGACAAGGTGCCCGAGAGTTTCCAGGAGGACACCTACCGCGAAATCCCGGTTAGCATCTACGAGCTGCAGCGCTTTTGGTCGGACGGGGAATTCCACCTCGACGAGGCCGCCGCCGCGCCGCTCTACCTCAACGAATACGTCCTCCTCCGTTCCGACGAGGGCAAGACGGCCCCCGCGCGCTTCTTCGGCGAACGCACCGTGCGCCGCCTGCGCGTGCCCGACTTCGTGAAGGCGCCCGGCGGCATCCCCATCCGCGCGAAGAATCTCGAGCAGCAGTTTTTCATGGACGCGCTGCTCGACGACAGCGTCCACCTGCTCACGTGTTTCGGCAAGGCCGGCACGGGCAAGACGCTCCTCTCCACCGTGTGCGCGCTCCACCAGACGCACGACGACCACTCGCACTACGACGGCGTCTCGATCTCGCGGCCCGTGATCGCGTTGGGGAAGGACATCGGGTTTCTCCCCGGCTCGCTCGAGGAGAAGATGCGCCCGTGGCTCCAGCCCTACCACGATGCGCTCGAGGTGCTCATCCCCTCGAAGCCGCCGAAGGATCCGCAGTTCGCCGCGAAGAAAGTTTCCAAGAAAAAACGCGGCCGTGACGACAGCATCGCCAGCGCGCCGAGCGGCCCGCCGCCGAACCACTCGGGTCACACGGGGCACAACGGCCACGGCCCGCTCGTGAAACCCTACGAACGCCTACTCAAGAGCGGCCTCGTCGAAATCGAGGCGCTGGCCTTCATCCGCGGCCGCTCCATCGCGCGGCGGTTTTTCATCCTCGACGAGGCGCAGCAGCTCACGCCCCACGAGGTGAAGACCGTGATCACGCGCATCAGCGAGGGCTCGAAAATCGTCCTCATCGGCGACCCGGCGCAAATCGACAACCCTTACGTCGACGCGCGCAGCAACGGCCTGGTCTATTGCTTCAACCGCATGAAGGGCCAATCGATCGCCGCGCACGTGACGCTCACGAAGGGCGAGCGCTCGCGGCTCGCGGAGCTGGCGGCGGATCTGTTGTGAGGACCGGCTGAAGCCGAAGCTACGCGCGCCAACCGCCGCGATCCGGCTCGTCTAATTGCCGGTAGGTCCGGCGCTACTGCCATGTTGGGCGGTCGTGTTTGGAATTGTGCTCGGGCGAAACCACGGCACCGTCTGCACCACTTCCTCCGCTTAGCGGAGGATTGGGGTAAGTAAGAAAGCAATGCCCGCCGTATAGGGGTATACGGCGGGCTCTTTTTTTGCCCGGATTCGGAGGCCCGCGCGGTTCGCGTCGCCGAGAGAGGGGCGTTTCGCCCCGTTTTCCCCGTCGCTCGCCACAATCCCTCTCGCACCGGAGAGCGTTCTCCCGGTCCCTCGCGGCATCGGCTCCACCCTCTCCGCGTTGCGCGTCAGCACTTGGCGTCCGGCCTCGTTGGTCGCCGCCTGCCTCCTTGCTGCCCAAGTTCCGGGCCTCGTGGTCGCTGACGGTTTGGGCGCCGCGCCCGTCAACCCGCGTTTCACCGGCACGCCCTTCCTCACGAGCTTGGCGGCCGAAGACTACGGCGGCGCGCCGATCAACTACCACGTCGTGCAGCATCCGCAGACGGGATTTGTCTACGTCGGCAACAATCAGGGTGCGCTCGAATTCGACGGCGCGGCATGGCGCTTGATCCCGTTTTCGGATGGAGGCGTGGTCCCCATCATCGTCGTCGACTCCCGCGGCACGGTCTGGCTGGGCGGACCGAACGAAGTGGCGGTGCTGCGACCCGATGCTCGCGGCGAATTGCAACCGATCGACGTGACTGATCGCCTGCCGCGGGGGGCGCGGGATTTCGGCCGGCTCTACCTCGGCCACGCGCGCCCCGAGGGCGTTTACCTCGCGAGTCCGTCGCATCTCTTGTTTTTCGGCCACGACGGCACCGCCCGCTCCTGGCCGGCGGGAGCGACCATTTTCAACGGCCTCTTTTTCCATGATGGCGCGCTTCACCTGATTCTAATTAGCTTTCAAGGTTAGCCTAAAGAAGATAGCGCGGATGGATGGGACGACCACGAAAATCCGATACCGAGCTGGAAGATCAAGCGCGAGCG
>JBEANZ010000107.1:0-7552 GCA_041165185.1 Verrucomicrobiota bacterium
AAGTATCCCGATCTCGTCACCGTGCGGCCGCCGCGCGTGAACCCCTGCGTGGTGCCGTCGCTCAATCCCGGCTTCCGCGCCAAACACGCGGCCAATGTCGCCATCGCGCAGAAGGGCGACATCGACGTGCTCTTCATGGGCGACTCGATCACGGATTTCTGGCGCAACGCCGGCCAGCCGGGCGTCGTAAACCCGCCGCTCGCGGGCAAGGCGGTGTTTGAAAAATATTTCGGCGCTATGAAGGTCGCCAACTTCGGCATCTCGGGCGACACGACGCAGGGCGTGCTCTTCCGTCTGCGCGACGGCGAGGGCCAAGGCTATTCGCCCAAGGCCGTCATGCTGATGATCGGGACGAACAACGCGGCTAGCGCCTCCTCGGCCGAAATCGCCGAGGGCGTGGGGGCGGTGGTGTGGGAACTGCGGCAGAATTTCCCGGCGGCCAAAATCCTGCTGCTCGCGATTTTCCCCCGCGGTCTGCCCGGCGAAGCCTCACGCCAGACCGTCGCCGCGGTGAACCCGATCATCGCAAAGCTGCACGACGGCAAAAACGTGTTCTTCCTCGATATCGGCGCGAAGTTTCTCGACGCCGACGGCACGATCCCCGCCGACGTGATGCCGGACCGGCTGCATCCCGGCGAAAAGGGCTACACGATCTGGGCCGAGGCGGTGAAGGGGCCGTTGGCGGAGCTCTTGAAGTAGCGGGCCGCCGACGCACAGGCACAAGCGGCCGCCCGGCGCTCAGTCGCCGAGCGGGCGTTGGGTCGTGACGCCGGGGCTCGGGGGGACCGTAAATTTCTCCGGATCGTCCGGGTGCGCGGGATCGAAGCCGGGAAAATCCGCGACGATAAATTTCGCAAGCGGCAGGCCCTGGGCGCGGATCGATTGGACGACGGCCTTGGCGAGCTCGTAGCTGCCGAAATTGTTGTGGTGGGTGTTGTCGACGTTTCCGCCGGGGGCGGCGAACGCGAGGGCGGAGCGCTCGCGGCCGAGCGCCTCGTAGAGCGGTTTGCTCAGCGCGTTGAGATCGATGAAGGCGACGCCGAGTTCGGCGGCGACCCGGCGCGAGGCGTCGGCGTAGTCGAGCAGGGAGGGGCGCACCTTACCGGCGTCGTCGAAGCCGCGGCGTTCCATCGGCGAGACGATGAGCGGAGTGCCGCCGTGCGCGCGAACGGCGTCGACGTGTTTCCTGATTTCGGCGGTGTAGGTCGTGAACGGGCCGCCGGTGCCGGCGGCGATTTGCTTTTGATCGTTGTGGCCGAACTGCATGAGGAGCCAGTCGCCCGGCCGCATCACGCTGAGAACTTTGTCGAGGCGACGGCGACCGATCGAGTCGCGGTAGGTTTCGCCGGACTCGCCGTGGTTGGCGATGGCGACGGCGGGCGTGAACCAGCGGGGAAACATCTGGCCCCAACTATTGAAGGGCTCGCGCGACTGGTCGCAGACGGTGGAATCACCGAGGAGAAAAATCGTCGGCACCTCGGGCGCGGGTGCGATCTCGATGGCGGAGACGGCGGGGTGCGGGCCGTTGAACTCGAGGGTCAGGAGGCGGTCCCACGCCCACGCTTCCTGAGTGGTTTCGCGCGGGGCCTTGAGCCGCACGATGCCGGCGGCGAGGTCGCCGGTGGCGGCGATTTTTGGCGTGCGGGTGTTGACGATGAACGTGCGCGTGGCCGCCGGCTGCCCTGCGGGAACGACGACGCGCTCGAGCATGAGGCGGCGAAGCTCGGCTTTCACGGTGACGGCGGTGCCGGGCGGAAACGTGATCGTGACGCGGTGGTTGCCCTCGGCTGGGAGCGCGGCGGAAAAGTAAAACGGTTGCGCGCTGGTGACGGCGGTGGACGTCGCGGTGAGCGCCGCGCCGGCCTCGAAGCCGTGGCCGCGCTCGGGTGTGAAGACGGTGTCGGCCGCGACGCTCGTGCCGACGAAGGCGGGCGCGGCGCCGAAGTTGAAGCGTAGCGCGCCGGGCGCGGCGGCGGTCGCGGCGTGAAGGGAAAACGCGAGCAGCGAGGCGAGCGTGACGACGACGGAGACGCGAAGGATGGGGCAGAGGGAATTCATGGGGGAGAGATTTGCGGCGAGCGCGGTTGAGACGACGGTGGCGCCGCGGATCGCGTTCGGCGAAAAGGACCGGCTAGTTCCCGCGCGGCGGTTGGTTCGTGCGGCCCGGACTCGCGGCGAGCGCGAACGCCACCGGGTCGTCGGGCTGCGCGGGATCGAAGCCGGGGAAATCGGCGACGAGGTGCGCGGCGAGTTCGGGGCACGCGGCGTGGAGGCCGGCGGCGACGGCCTTGGCGAGCGCGTAGGCGCCGTAGTTGTTGTGATGCGTGACGTCGCGACCGCCGGCGCTGAACGCGAGCGGGGATTTTTCCGGAGCGAGCGCCTCGTAGAAACGCGCGCTCACGGCGGCGAGGTCGATAAAGCCGACGTGCTCCTCGCGCGCGACGCGGGCGACGGCGGCGGGATAGTCGCCGTGAGAGTTGCGGATTTTTCCGTCGGGGCCGAACTGCCGGCGCTGCACCGGCGAGACCAGCACGGGCGTGGCGCCGCGGCGGCGCGCCTCGGCGATGAAGACGCGGAGGTAAGCGTCGTAGGTGGTGCCGGCCTCGACGTAGGTTTGGGGCCAGTTGGTCTTCTCGTCGTTGTGGCCGAACTGGAGCACGAGAAAATCCCCGCGCTTCATCTGGCTCAGGATTTTGTCGAGGCGCAGCTCGGTGAGAAACGACTTCAGCGTCTCGCCCGACTCGGCGTGGTTGGCGACCGCGACGGTCGGCCGGAACCAGCGCGGCAACATCTGGCCCCAACTCGCGCCCGGCTCGCGCGGCTGATCGGTGACGGTGGAGTCGCCGGCGAGAAACACGGTCGGCAGCTCCGGGGCGGGAAAAATCTCGAGCGTGCGCACGGCGGGGCGCGGGCCGTTGAACTCGAGGGTGAGCTTGTCGTCCCAGTGGAGCACGAGGCCGTTGGCGGGACTGTTTTCGCGGTTATTGAGTTCGACGTGATCGTTGCCGGGGGCGTTGAGCGGCGGGGGCGGGACGCGGGCGTCGCGGGTGTTGACGGCGAACTCAAACCGCCCGCCGCGTCCGGCCTCGACCATCAGCCGGCGCGACTCGGACTTAATCGTGAGCGGCGCCGCGCCGGTGGGCGTCGTGACGACGACGCGGTAATTGCCCTCGGGGATTTTCGCGGAAAACAGAAACGGCCGGTCGCTCGCGACGGCGTCGTCCGCGCCCGCGAGGACCGCGTCCGGCTCAAAACCGAAACCGCGCGCGGCCTCGTAAGCGGTGTCGGGCGCGACGGCGGTGAAGCCGGCGGGGACGGCCTTCGCCGCGAAGGAAAACCGCCACGGGCCGACCGGCGCCGGCGCAGGTGCGTCGGCAGCGCGGAGCAACGCCCCGGCCACCGCAACCGCAACGCCGATCAAGATCTGCCGGCCGATGGAAATGCACATGACGCAGCGGAAAAGATTCACGCCCGCTCCGCACGATGCGCGGCGACGGACGGTCAGAGAGGGCGCGGTCGCCGACTCCGCGCGAGCGAACGCCCGACGACGGGCGACGCGGACGCCCGCGCGTTTCGCCGTTGCGCCCCGGGCCAACTGGCGTGGATTGGCGCGCGTGAATCTCCATGTGTTTCCCGCCGGCCCGATCCGGACCAACGCCTACCTTCTCACCGCCCCCGCGCGCGGCGAAGCCGTGCTGATCGATGCGCCGGGTGGCGTGTGGGCGGAGGTCGCGCCCGTGCTGGAGCGGGAGAAATGCAAGCTCGTGGAACTCTGGCTCACGCACGGCCACTGGGACCATATGCAGGGCGCGGCCGAAATCGTCCGCGCCACCGGCGCAAAGACGCGCGCACACGCCGACGACGCCGTGCTCTTCGCCACACCGCAGGTGATGGAGGAGCGCATGGGCCGCGCGCTCGGCCTCGAGCCCGTCGCGATTGAGGCGTGGCTCGCGCACGGGGAAAAACTCGCCGCGCTCGGCACGACCGCCGAGGTGCGGCACGTGCCGGGGCACTGCCCGGGCAACGTGCTGTTCTATTTTGCCGAGGCGGCGGCGGCGTTCGTGGGCGACGCGCTCTTCCGCGGCGGCGTGGGGCGCTGGGATTTCGAGGGCGGAAACTTCGACACCCTCGCGCGCTCCATCCGCGCCCAAATCTACACGCTGCCCGACGCGACGCGCGTGTTTCCCGGCCACGGTCCCGCGACGACCGTCGGCGAGGAAGCGGCACACAATCCCTACGTAAACGGACGATGAGCGCTGCGCCCGAGCACGAAGCGTTCATGCGCCGCGCGCTAGCCGTGGCGCACGGCGTCTGGGGGACGACGCATCCGAATCCAATGGTCGGCGCCGTGATCGTCGAGGAGGGCCGCATCGTCGCCGAGGGCGCGACGGCACCCGACGGCGGCCCGCACGCGGAGCGCCTCGCGCTGCTCGCGCGCGGCAAACCGCCCCGGCCCGGCGCGACGCTCTACGTCACGCTCGAGCCGTGCTGCACGCACGGCCGCACCGGTGCGTGCACCGACGCCATCATCGCGGCGGGGATCAGGCGCGTCGTCGTCGGCGCGACGGATCCGTTTCCAGGCCACGCCGGACGAGGGTTCGAGGTGTTGCGCGCGGCGGGCGCCGAGGTGATCGCGGGCGTGCTCGCGGACGAGTGCGCGGACCTCAATTTGATTTTCAACCACCGCGTCGCCGCCGGCCCGATGCTCGCGGCGAAAGTCGCCGTGACGCTCGACGGAAAAATCGCCTGCCGCAGCGGCGCCTCGAAATGGATCACGGGCGCGGCGGCGCGTGCCGACGCGCACCGCTGGCGCCGGCTCTTTCCGGGCATCGCCGCCGGCGCGCAAACGATCCTCACGGACAATCCGCGGCTCACCGCGCGCCGGGCCGACGAGGCGGAGTGGTGCCCGTGGCGCTTCGTGTTCGACGGGCGACTGCGCACCGTCGTCGATCAAAATCTCCCGCAGGTTTACACCGACGCGTTTCGCGAGCGCACCATCGTCGTGACCACGCCGCACGGCGGCGTCGGCTACATCCGCAAGCTCCACGACCTCGGCGTGAAAGTTTGGACGATCGAGTCGGAGACGACGCGCGTGCCGCTGGCGCCATTCCGGAAAAAATGCGCCGAGGAAAAAATCGCGGGCGTGCTGTTCGAGGGCGGCGCGCAGCTCGTGAGCGAGCTGCTCCGCGCGCGGCAGCTCGACTACCTGTTTTGTTACCGCGCCCCGGTGCTCTTCGCCGACCACAAGGCTACTCCCGCCTTCGCGGGCCTGCGCCCCGACGCCCTCGATCAGGCGGTGCGGCTCGCGGACGTGCGCCACGAAATCCTCGGCGACGACATTCTCACGCGCGGTCGCGTGACCTATCCGGAAAACCTGCCGCTCGATGAAACTGTTTTTCGCCTCGGGTAACGCCCACAAGGTCGCCGAGCTGCAGGCGCTCGCCGACGCCACGCCCGTGAGCCGCGCGCGCGGCGTCGAGATCGTCTCGGCGCGCGCGGTCGGCGGGATGCCGGCGGTCGCGGAGGACACGGGGACGTTTGTCGGCAACGCACGTCAAAAGGCCCTCGCCCTCCGCGCACGCCTGCCGGCCGGCGCGTGGGTGCTCGCGGACGACAGCGGCGTGTGCGTCGACGCGCTCGACGGCGGGCCCGGCGTCGAGTCCGCCTACTACGCCGGCCCGCAGGCCGATCCCGCGGCCAACCTCGCAAAATTGATCGAAGTGATGCGCGACGTGCCAGACGGGAAACGCGGCGGATGTTTTTTTTGCCTGCTGCTGCTGGTCGGTCCCGACGGAAGCGAACATGTCTTCGAGGGTCGGTGCGACGGCGCGCTGCTCCACGTGCCGCGCGGTGGCGCCGGTTTCGGCTACGATCCGGTTTTCGCGCCGACGGGGTGGACGGAGAGTTTCGCCGAGCTGGGCGAGGCGACGAAAAACACGATCGGGCACCGCGCGCGCGCGTGGCGGCGGCTGGCCGAGTGGCTGGGCGAATCAGGCGCGCGTTGAGGCGTCGCGCCGCTCGCCGTCCTGAAACCACCGGTAGAAACTCACGCCAAACGCCGCGAGCGCGACGAGGAGTCCGACGGCCTTCATGCCCGCGCCGGCGAGCAACTGGTCGTCGGCGGCGGAGAAATTCGCGAAGAGGCGCGGCGCATACTCGTAGGTCGGGTAGAGGATTTCCTCGGCAAACGTGATGTAGGCGAAGATGGGCGTCATCGTGATCAACACGGCGAGCGTGTAGAGCATCTGCGCGGCGTAGCTCACGGGCGGGAGGAGGCGCGAGGGGCTGAGCATCGGCCACCAGTAGAGCAGCGCCGCGCCGAAAAACATCAGGTGCTCCGCGACGTGGACGAGCTTGTTGCGCAGCGCGAGATCGTAGGCGTAGGGGTTGTGCCAGAGGCTGACCACCAGCGTGTAGATCACGCAGCACGCGAGCGGATGGGTGAGCACGCGCAACCGCCGCGCCACCCCCGGCGCGGCGAACAGCGGATCAATCATCCAGGGCGGGAGGCCGAGGAGGAAAAAAATCGCCGCCGGATAAACCAGCAACTGGTGCTGCAGCATGTGCGCGCTGAACAGGAACCGCTCGCCGATTTGGTCCAGCGGCGAGCCGACGGCGACGTAGAACACGAGGAGCGCGAGGTAGAATCTCCACGCGTGCGCGCGCGGAAACGGCGTGCCCGCCGGCGCGAGGCGCGCGCGCAGCGGACCCGCGAGCACGGCCCAGAGCCAGCCGAGCAGCACGAGCCCGCCGACGAGCCAGGGCTCGTTGTGCCAGTGCCGCCAGTCGATCATGCGGGTGGGTGGCGCGCGCGAAGGCGGCTCACTTCGCCATCTGCGCCGCGGCGGCCTCGGCCTCGATTTCGGCGACGGGTTTCGGAGTGAAGAACCGCGCGACGCGCTCCATGTAGAGGTAAAACACCGGCGTGATGTAGAGCGTGAGCGCCTGCGAGACGACGAGGCCGCCGACCACCGCGAGGCCGAGCGTGCGGCGCGATTCCGCACCCGCGCCCCAGCCAAGCGCGATGGGCAAAGTGCCCGCGAGCGCCGCGAGCGTCGTCATCATGATCGGGCGGAAGCGGACGACGCAGGCCTCGTAGATGGCGTCGGCGGCGGACTTGCCGTGCGTGCGCCGCGCATCGAGGGCGAAGTCGATCATCATGATGGCGTTTTTCTTCACGATGCCGATGAGCATGATGAGGCCGACGTAGCCGTAGATGTTGAGCTCCTGCCCGAAGAGGAGGAGCGTCACGAGCGCGCCGAAACTCGCCGACGGCAAGCCGGAGAGGATCGTGATCGGGTGGATGAAGTCCTCGTAGAGCACGCCGAGCACGAGGTAAATCGTGAGGACGGCGATGAGGAGCATGAGGCCGAGGCCCTTGAGCGAGGTGGCGAAGGCCGCCGCCGTGCCTTGAAACGTGCTGCTCACCGTCGCGGGCAGGACCTCGCGCGCGATGCGCTCGATTTCGCCGGTGGCCTGACTGAGGGCGAAGCCGGTCGCGAGGTTGAACGTGATCGTGACCGAGGGCGCCTGGCCGAGATGGGTGATGGTG
>JBEANZ010000108.1:0-3376 GCA_041165185.1 Verrucomicrobiota bacterium
CAAGCGGGCTACGGTGCGTGGATGGCGGTGATGACCGCGGCGTGGTTTTCGCTGGTGGCGGTGGCCTCCACGCGCGCGGGGGTGCGGGAAACGTTCCTGCGCCACGGCCACTGGATTGACCGGGCGCTGGGGGTGGTGTTCTTGGCCTTCGCGGCGAGCCTGCTGTGGGCGACGGCGGGGTGACGAGCCGCACGACGAATCCCCGGAGAAAACTACCGGAAGCACGAATCGTAGGCGCCCGAAAAAAAGCCGGTCGGAGACCGGCGCTACCTTCTACCAAATCGTCACGCGTTCCGCGTCGGGGCGGCGCATGGGGGAGTTTTCGGGGATGTTAAACGCGGCGTGGAATTCCGGGAGGTTCGCCAGCGGGCCGTTCACGCGGAAGCGGGCGGGGGCGTGCGGGTCGGTGTTGATTTGCAGGCGCAGCGACTGGTCGCGGATGTTCATGTGCCACACGGTCGCCCAGCTCAGGAAGAAGCGTTGGTCGGGCGTGAAGCCGTCGATCTTGGTCTGCGGCTGGCCGGCGGTCGCGTGCTGGAAGGCGGCGTAGGCGATCTTCAGGCCGCCGAGGTCGGCGATGTTTTCGCCCTGCGTGAGTTCGCCGTTGATCTTGAGTTCGTCGATGGCGGTGTAGCCGGCGAACTGCTTCACGATGGCGGCGGCGCGGGCCTCGAAGCGTTTCGCGCACTCGGGGGTCCACCAGTCGGTGAGGTTGCCGACGGCATCGAACTGTCGGCCCTGATCGTCGAAGCCGTGCGTCATCTCGTGGCCGATCACGGCGCCGATGCCACCGTAGTTCACTGCGTCGTCGGCCTTCGCGTCGAAGAACGGCGCCTGCAGGATGCCGGCGGGAAACACGATCTCGTTGAGCTGGGGATTGTAGTAGGCGTTGACCGTCGGCGGGCTCATGGCCCAGTCGGTCTTGTCGACGGGCTTGCCGATTTTCGCGAGGTCGCGGCGGTGGTTGAATTCGGCGGCGCGGAAGACGTTCCGCACGTAGGGGCCGCGATCGAGCTGGAGCGCGGCGTAGTCGATCCACTTGTCGGGGTAGCCGATTTTCACGCGGAAGGCGGCGAGTTTCACGAGGGCTTTTTCGCGCGTGGGCTCGTCCATCCACTCAAGGGTTTTCAGGCGCGCGCCGAGGGCGGTGCGGAGATTTTCGACGAGCGCGAGCATCCGGCGCTTGGAGTCGGCGGGAAAATTTTCGGCGACGTAGAGCTGGCCGAGCGCCTCGCCGACGCCGCGGTTGACGGTATCGAGCACGCGCTTCCAGCGGTCGCGCAGCTCCTTGGTGCCGGTGAGGGTCTTGCCGTAGAAATCGAAATTCTCGCTTACGAAATTCGCACTGAGAAACGGCGCGGCGCCGTGGACGAGCTGCCAGCGGAGGTAGGCGCGCCAGTCGGCGGCGGGGGCGTTGGCGAGCTCGGCGTCGAGCGCGACGAGGAACTCGGGCTGGCCGATGTCGAGGTAGGCGGGCGTGGCGAGGCCGACGGCGGCGAAGTAGGCGGGCCAGTCGAGGTGCGGCGTGAGTTTCCGCAGCTCGGGCACGGTGAACTTGTGGTAGTTGGCGACGGGATCGCGGAGCTCGACATTGGTCTTGGAGCCTTTCGCAAGCGCGGTCTCGAGGCGCATCACGGCGGCGGCGGCGAGCTTCGCGGCGTCGGGGGAATCGCCGGCGAGTTCGAGGAGCTTGGCGACGTGGGCGACGTAGTGCTCGCGGAGGGTTTTGGATTTCTCGTCGTCGCGGAAATAGTAGTCGCGGTCGGGGAGGCCGAGACCCGACTGGCCAACGCCGGCGATGACGATGGCGCTGTCCTTCGGGTCGGGCTCGGAGGCGAGTTGGAAGCCGGCATTGATCCCGTAGCGGTGGAGGAGCGCGAGGGCGGCTTGCACATCGGCGGCGGAATTCACGGCGGCGAAACGCGTGAGCTCGGCGCGGAGCGGAGAAATGCCGGCGAGATCGACGGCGCTCTCGTTCATGCCGCTGGCGTAGAAATCGCCGACGAGTTTTTCGACGGAGCCCGGTTTCTCGACGCGGGCGGCGCGCTCGAGGATCTTGTGGAGGGCGGTCTTGTTGAACTCGTCGACCTCGTTGAACGCGCCCCACGCGCCGTAGGCGGCGGGGATGGGATTCGCCTTTTGCCAGCCGCCGTTGGCGTAGGCGAAGAAATCGACCTCGGGTTTGACCGAGGGGTCGAGGTGCTTGAGGTCGATCCCGGCGCGAGCGACGAAGGTGAACGCGAGGGCGGCGGCGAGAGCGGTGAGAGAGCGGAGGGGCGAGGGGCGCATGGCGGGGAAAATAAATTGAGGGCGGTTGGGTTCGTAGTTCCGGCTTCAGCGGGTTCAGAAAAAGACACCGGCTGAAGCCGGAACTACGAACGAAGGGATCACCAGATCGTCACGCGCACGGCGGGGGCGCGGCGCATCGGGGTGCCCTCGGGGATCGCGAAGGCGGCGGCGAATTCGTCGAGGTTGGATAGCGGGCCGTTGGCGCGGAACTCGCCCGGCGAGTGCGGATCGGTGGCGACGCGGAGGCGTAGCGCCTCAGGGCGGATGTTGCCGCGCCAGATGTTCGCGTAGCTGAGGAAAAAGCGCTGCTCGGGCGTGTAGCCGTCGATTTTTTCGCGGGGTTTGCCGGCGAGGGATTTCTGGAGCGCGTAGTAGGCGATCTTCGCGCCGCCGAGGTCGGCGATGTTTTCGCCCTGCGTGAGCTCGCCGTTGAGGCGGAGGCCGGGGAGCGGCTCGTAGGCGGCGAACTGCTGCACGACGGCGGCGGCGCGGGCCTTGAAATTCTTGGCGCTCACCTCGCTCCACCAGTTGTTGAGGTTGCCGTCCTTGTCGTATTTCGAGCCGCTGTCGTCGAAGCCGTGCGTCATCTCGTGGCCGATCACGGCGCCGATGCCGCCGTAGTTCACGGCATCGTCGGCGCGGAAATCGAAGAACGGCGGCTGGAGGATGCCGGCGGGAAACACGATCTCGTTGCTCGTGGGGCGGTAGTAGGCGTTGACGGTCGGGGGCGTCATGCCCCACTCGGATTTGTCGACGGGTTTGCCGAGGCGCGCGAGGCGGCGGGCGACTTCGGCGGCGTCGGCGCGGAAGACGTTGCCGACAAAATCGTCGCGCTTGATCGCCACGGCGCCGTAGTCGCGCCACGTGTCGGGGTAACCGATCTTGACGGCGAAGGCGGCGAGTTTCGCCTGCGCCTTGGCCTTGGTCGGGGCGTCCATCCAGTCGAGCGCGTCGAGGCGATCGCGGAGCGAGGCGCGGAGATCCTCGACGAGCGTGGCCATGCGGGCCTTGGCGGCGGCGGGAAAAAATTCCGCGACGTAGAGCTGGCCGAGCGCCTCGCCGATGCGGCCGTCGACGACGCCGACGA
>JBEANZ010000109.1:0-3863 GCA_041165185.1 Verrucomicrobiota bacterium
GCGTGCCCGCGCCGGCCTTGGTGAGGCCGAACGCGCCGGAGACGACGCCGCCGGCGGTGAGGGTGTTGGCGCTGACGGTGATGGTGTTGGTCGACCCGAGGGTGATAGCGCCGGTGCCGAGGTTGAGGCTGTTGGTGCCGGTGAAAGTGAAATTGGCGTTCCAAGCCTGGGCGTTGTTCGTGGAGAGCGTGACGGTGGAGCCGCTGGTATTGTCGAGGGTGGCGGTGTTGGAGATGGTGAGCGTGCCGGTGCCGATGGCCGAGGAGGTGCCGCCGCTGCCGCTGTTGTTGATGTTCAGCGTGCCGGCGGCGGAGGTCGCGCCGTTGCTGACGGTGGTGCCGCCGGAGTAGGTGTTAGCACCGGAGAGGGTGAGCGTGGAGCCGCCGGACTTCGCGAGCGAGCCGGTGCCGGACACGGTGTTCGTGACGTTGATCGCGCTGGTGGTCCCGCTGTTACCAGTCTGGATCGAGAGCGCAAAACTTGAGAGGTCCACTGCGCCCGAGACGGTGAGCACGCCGCTCGTGCCGGTGTTGATCCACGTCTGCGCGGCGCCAAGCGCGACGGGCGCGCTGATGGTCTCGGTGCGCGAGCCGGCGGTAGTCGAGATGCCCGAGGCACCGAGCGTGAGCGTGGCGCTGCCGCTGAGCGTGAAGTTGACCGAGCCGGTGCCGCCGGAATTAAACACGAGGCCGGCCACGCTCTGGCTCGCGGTGAGGACGGGGCTGACCGCGCCCGTGAAACTGGTGAACGACGCGGTGTTGGTCGAGAGGCTGTCGGCGGGCGCGACGCCGCCGGTCCAATTCGCGCCGGTGGAAAACGTCGTGCCGCTGGTCGAGTTCCATGCGATCGCAGTCTGGCCATGAAGCATCGGTGCGCTGAACACACCCAAGACGAGGGCGCGGCGGAGGAAATTCGTGATCTTCATGGTCGGATGGGGCGGTGGGGGACTCGGGGAATTCGGCGCGGGCGTTGACCGCGACGCGAAGATTCAGGGACGGCGTTGACAGGGGCGTGCGGCAGGCTGGGCCGAAACCGTAGGCGTCATCGCGGGGCAAACAAGGCGTAAGATCATGCCGGATGGGCAGCAAATATTGGGCCGCCGACTCGGCTTGGCTCAATTGAGCGGTGAGTTCACGGCCCGCCCCCGAGCGTCGGTAGCGGCCGGAGGCGCGGCTCGGCGGTCGGGGATACGTCGCCGGGCGCCAGTGCCGTGCTCGCAATATGCACCAGGTGCTCCGCGAGCGTGCGCCGCTCCGTCGCCGGGTTCACCGCGAGGGTGCGCGCGTCGGTGAGCGGTTTTTTTTCGCCGACGCCGGAGGTCGCCGCAATCGTGCCGCCGGCGCGCGGGCCGTCGCCGGTCTCCCACGCCCCGGTCACGTCGCTCGGTGCGCGCGCGGGTGCGGCGGCGCCGCGCGCGACGAGCGGCGCGGCCACAGCGGGCGCGGTCCGCGCAAACGCCCCGTGCGCGGCGGCGGCGGGGCGCGCGCCGGGCAACGCGATCACGATTTGCGCGCGCGCGGTGGCGGCGAGGCCGACAAACCCGAGCGGCAGCACACGGCACATCAGGGCGGCGCAGAGGCGGAGGGAGGGCGGTTTCATGGGGACCGGAAAAAACCGTTCGCCCGCGAGCAGGGAGGCGCGTAGGCGCAGGTGGCAAGCGGTAAGTGCGCGACGGTCCGAGCGCGACAGCGGCGCGCCACCGCACGCTCGGACCACAGCGACACCGCCCGCCGCTCCGCGCTTGGCCTCCGTCGCAACTGCTGAAATCGTCGCGCCTTCCGCTCCCTCCCCGCCCGCCCTTCCCCTCCCCTCCCCTCCCCTCGCTCCATGAAAAATTCCCGCCCACTCAACCCCCTCCGCGCGCTTCGCCGTTTCCTCGCGCTCGCCTCGACGTTGCTCGCCGCCGTGCTCTCCGCACCCGCCCCCGCGTTCGCCGCCGACGCCGCGAAACCCAATATCCTCTTCATCCTCGCCGAGGACATCGGCAAACACCTCGCGTGCTACGGCGAGCCCCTCGTCAGCACGCCGCACCTAGACCAACTCGCCGCGCGCGGTGTGCGTTACAACAACGCCTTCACCACCGCGCCCGTCTGCTCCGCCAGCCGCTCCGCGATGATCACCGGCATGTATCAGACCACCATCGGCGCGCACCAGCACCGCACCTGGCAGTGGAACAAAAAACCCCTCCCCGACGGCGTGCGCACGATCACCGACTATTTCCGCGACGCCGGTTACTACACGTGCAATCTCGCCGCCGGCCCCGGCAAGGCCGCGAAGAAAGCCGCGGGCGGTCTCACGGGTTCGGCCGGCGCGGGCAAAACCGACTTCAATTTCCTCACGCCCACCCCGCCCTTCGACGGCAACGACTGGGCCGACCGCAAACCCGGCCAGCCCTTCTTCGCCCAAATCACGATCAACGAGAGCCACAAGGGCCCCGGTTGGACCTTTGCCCGCTCGAAGGACGCCCCCATCCCGCACGTCGACGCCGCGAAAATAAAACTCCCGCCCTACTACCCCGACCACCCCGTCGCCCGCGAGGAATACGCCAACTACCTCGACGCCATCGCGCTCATGGATTCCTACGTCGGCGAGCTGCTCGCGCGTCTCGAGAAAGACGGCCTCGCGCAAAACACCATCGTCGTCTTCATCGGCGACAACGGCCAGTGCCTCTTCCGCTCGAAGCAGTTTCTCTACGACGGCGGCATCTCCATCCCGCTCCTCATCGCGTGGCCCGACCGCCGCCGCGCCGGCGCCGTCGACGACCAGATGGTTTCCTCCATCGACATTTCCGCCGCGATGCTCGGCTTCGCCGGCGTGAAAACAAATCCCGTCTTCCAAGGCCGCGATTTCCTCGCCCCCGGCGCCACGCCGCGCAGCCATATTTTCGCCGCCCGCGATCGTATGGACGAGTCTACCGACCGCATGAGGGCCGTGCGCACGCCGCAGTGGAAATACATCCGCAATTATTTCCCCGCGATCCCCTACATGCAGCGCAACGCCTACAAGGAGAACCAATATCCCACGTGGAATCTCGTGAAGCAGCTCGCGAAAGAAGGGAAACTCACGCCCGAAGCCGCGCTCTTCGCCGCCGACCGCAAACCCGTCGAGGAACTCTTCGACGTCTCCGCCGATCCGCACGAGGTGAAAAATCTCGCAGGCAATCCCGCCCACGCCGCCAAGCTCCGCGAACTCCGCGGCCTGGTAGACAAATGGGTCGTAGAATCCGGCGACAAGGGCGGTGTGATCGAAGACCCGCTCGACATCTACAAGGGCTACAACGGCCGCCTCCCCGACGAATCACCTGCGGCCACACCTGCCGGGAAAAAGAAAAAGTGAACCGCTAATCTCCGGCGCGCGCCGATCTCGTGAGACGGGCGACTGGAAAGCCGCCCCTCCGACGAACGCCGCCCGCCGGAGCGGCGGCTTTCCAGCCGCCGATGCCTTTCGTCCCCGTGCCGCACTCGCACTCTCCATCGTCCCCATGAACCGCCGCGCCTTTCTCAAATCCTCCACCGCCGTCGCCACCGCCGCCACGGCCGCGTCGCTCTCCACCCTCACGTCCGCGGCCGAAAAAAATTCCGCCGCCCCGCGCTCCGCCGCTGCCGCCAATAAATCCTCCACCGCCATCGCCGCCTATTACCTCAACGCCCACATGTATACCATCGTCCCCGCGCACGTGCGCGCCGACATGGAGTGGATGGCGTCGATCGGCACGGGCTATGTGTGCATCGGCGTCCTCGAGCAGGACCTCACCGCCGCCTACGAAAACCACGCGCTCATCGCCGCGGAGGCCGCGCGCGTCGGCATGAAAATGATCGCCGTCCCCTCGCGTTGGGCCGGCCTCACCGCCGGCGCGCCCAAGG